>NZ_MUFG01000030.1:0-39312 GCF_001996065.1 Salinivibrio sp. MA351
GCCGAACTCAGTAGTGAAACGAAGCAGCGCCGATGGTAGTGTGGGGTCTCCCCATGTGAGAGTAGGACATCGCCAGGCTCTCATTGCTTATCTTGTTGATAGCTCGATGCTTTTGATATCTGCGATGCTCATGTATTGGCATACACTGCGCGTCTCGATTCAAAATCCTCATCGCATCAAACAAGATAATCTAATTAGMGCTTAATATTGGGCTTTAGTTAGCAAATTAAGCATCAAAGCAATTAAGTGTAAGACTTTGATGAGACAGAATTGGTGCGGAGTGGTAGTTCAGTTGGTTAGAATACCGGCCTGTCACGCCGGGGGTCGCGGGTTCGAGTCCCGTCCACTCCGCCACTACTTATAGGGGTATAGCTCCAACTGGCAGAGCAGCGGATTCCAAATCCGCGTGTTGGGGGTTCGAATCCCTCTACCCCTGCCACCTAAAAAGCACCGACTTATGTCGGTGCTTTTTTTTATACAAGTATCACTCGATACACTCGCTTATTGGTGATTTTTTGTGTTTATGAGTAAGAGCACTTATTAGTCGTTTTTGGCGACAAATTGGCTTGGCCCAGTCGTATTAGGCTGATGACTAAAACAGAGTTCATAAGTGAAGGCGGTGGTATGCTTGGTGTCTTCTCCGCTTGTATGTTTATATTCCACTTCAACAATCACTCGTTGGTAGCCCGCGCCTTCAAATTGATCGATCTGCGCTAATCTCGTTGAAAGATCGTCAGCTTTAAATAACCAGCCTTTTACTCTGTCCTTTGCGTTATCACTTAACTCGATCCCTGGGTGCCCTGCTGCCGATCCCCAGCCACGGTCGGTGCGTATTGCTTGTATGCTGGCTTTGTGCCAGCTCCCTTTCATATCAGCGAGCAGGTGGTGGTTCTCTTCGTCTGGACAAAGAGTACCGTAAACAAATAGATTATTGAGCATAGGCGTCGCTCCATGAATACACCTTGTTATCATTGCTTTTCTATCCTATCTCTGACATCAAGTGTGCGGCAAGTGATAAGGTGTGTTTATCACTTGTATTTAGGCATTAACGATCGCAAAATCGGCGCCCGATGTAGGGGCAACCTATACTTTCAGTGGTGAGCTTTATGGTGGTAATTAAGTAATGAAACGACGTATTGGCAAGGTAGTGGCCTGGGGAAGCGCCATTTTAGTCCCAACGGCCATAGTGGGTGTCAATGGTTACTTTACTGTCCCCGATGGGTCACAGTTACACACTGTCTCTGGTATTTATCGCCAATGTGTTGATTATACCCATTCATTACCGCTGGATGAACAAGGCCATTTCTCTTTGCTGGTTTGGAACATTTACAAACAGCAGCGGCCACAATGGGATACAGCATTGACGCAGTATCGAGATCCGCATCGTCTTATGCTATTACAGGAAGCGAGTTTTGGCCCTCAACTCGCGCGCTGGATTACACAGTCATCACTTCATTATGATCAAGCCTATGCGTTTGCGATGCAAGATGCGGTCGCTGGGGTTATGAATCTTTCTCAGGTTAATCCTCTCCATAGCTGCGCTTATACAGCGGTAGAGCCCTATTTACGCTTGCCCAAAAGTGCACTGTACAGTGAGTATCAGCTTTCCAATGGTCAGCGACTGGCTGTGGTCAATATTCATAGCATTAACTTCACTTACGCGATGGCGGCTTATAAAAAGCAATTAGCAGCGCTTGAGCAAGCCTTGTTACGTGTTGATGGACCGATTATCTTGGCAGGGGATTTTAATACGTGGTCGCAACGGCGATTAGAAGCAGTCAGAGCGATGGTGTCGCGTTTGTCTTTACAAGAAATGCATTTTCAACCGGACCAGCGGATGACTAAGTTTGGGCTGCCTTTGGATCATATATTCTATCGCGGATTGACCGTGGAGCAGGCCAGTGCGATTGATAATGGTGCCTCCGATCATGCGGCGATGGAGGCACAACTTAAGGTGCTAGGGTGAGCGCTCGTCGCGTGTGATGCATTAACCCATAGCTGTAATGGATTAACTCACAGCAATGATGATCGCCCAGCCACCGAAAACAGCTACCCAGGGGAGAGTGGCGACAACAATGGCTTTACCTTGATTTAATGGTGTCCAGGTACCAATAGCGGTAATACTGAGGACCCAGTACCATGGTAGGAGCAAGGGTAAACTGGCTGCCCAGGCTGTCCAGGGTGATGTCAGCGGTAGCTTGAGCAGGCCATTCAGACTATTGAGATCAGCATGAGCCGGAAGGATAAAGCTCGGTGCGAGTGTCATATTGGTATAGCTTGCTAAATCACCAATGACTGCCGGCAGGAAAATAAAGCAGGATGCCGCTAACCAGTGACGATAGCCAAAGTTAGGTGCCTCTTGCTTGGTGGATAACCGGAACCAAAGGGCTAAGGCAAAAATTACCGCGGCACGACCAAACCAATCCCCCAATACTTCAGAGGCTAGGAGTGTTTCTCGTTGTAACCACTTTTCCGCTTCTGCTTGAGGCATGGACAGCTGTTGAGCCAGTGCTTGCTGAAGGGTTGATACATCCGTGTGATCAAAATAAGCACTCCAAAACGCAATCGCGCTCAAGCACATTAGTAAATAAGCAACCCAGCCCCACGCTGGTCGTTGACTTAGTGCGGCGAAACACGCACTTGGTCGGAGTACGGTGTCACGTAAGGCATAAAATGGATTGGTTGAGGCTTGCATCATGAGCCACTACTCCGTGAAATATCAATATGAAGCGTCAACTGTTGTCCCGGTTGGATATATGCGTTCTGGCGCAGTTGGTTCCATTTGATTAAATCTGACACGGATACCTTATATCGATGTGCAATCGTGCTCAGTGAATCACCTTGGCGAATACGGTAGGTGATTGTGCGAATACGTTGCGTATTGTTTTCTTTATCCCACACAACGAGCTGTTGACCAATGCTTAAAGTGTCGCGAGGACTCATGCCGTTCCACTTCGCGAGTTGGCGATAATCCACGTCATAACGACGCGCAATCGTCCAAAAACTATCTCCCTGACGTACTGTGTGAGTACGCTTATAACCATCACGCTCGGCAGCCTGCAAGGCGGCTAACCGTTGAGGGGCACTTAGCGTGTATTGAGACTCATCTTTGAGCGATACCGGGATCATTAAGCGTTGACCCACACGAATGCGTGATGAGCGTAACTGATTCGCGCGTTTGAGTACTTTTACCGTGGTATTATACTGGTCTGCTATCTCACTTAGGCTATCGCCCGACTTAACCGCATAGCGTTCGACACGAAGTCCCTGATTCTCATTTTTCGCGAGCTCGGTATTGAAGCGCGCCACCTTATCATTCGGCAGTAAAAGGTGAGTTGGGCCCGATGGAGATGTTGCCCAGTGGTTATAGGCTGGGTTAAGGCTTTGCAGTTCTGACACAGTCAAACCGGCATAGTTAGCCGCTAACGCGAGATCCATTTGCATACCCGGATCGACCATGGTTAACACTGGTTGGTTAGGGATTTCAGGGAGATCTAAACCGTATTTGTTTTTATTGCGCAGCACGTCACCCAGTGCGATGAGTTTGGGCACATAACTGCTGGTCTCTTTAGGAAGGTCAAGGTGCCAGAAATCGGTCGGTTTTCCGCGCTGCTCGTTACGTCGGATCGCTCTTGATACGCGCCCTTCGCCGGAATTGTACGCCGCGATTGCGTGTAACCAGTTGCCATCAAACATGCCGTGCAAGTACTCGAGATAATCAAGTGCGGCATCGGTTGATTGGGCCACATCACGTCGGCCGTCATACCACCAGTTTTGTTCTAAGCCAAAGCGTCGCCCCGTAGCAGGAACAAACTGCCATAAGCCCGCTGCTCTACCATGAGAATAGGCAAACTGATCAAACGAGCTTTCAACAACAGGCAGCAGTGCCAGCTCGAGTGGCATATTACGAGCTTCTACTTTTTCAACAATAAGGTGTAAAAAGGGCGTCGCGCGCTCAGTCACGGTTGCGAGGTGATTAGGGTAGTTTAAATACCAATTTCGATACCGCCTCACCGATGCATTATTTGGGACAGGCAAGGAGAGTTGCATACTGATCCGCTGCCAAACATCCTCTTGTTTTTGCGGTGAGAGTACCGTGGGTTGGTTAGGTACCGCTTTCTCTGGTGTTACTGCGGTCTCTGTGGGCGCAGATGAAGCCTTCTGGCCCGCAATAGGAGGCGCTTTGTGGGCGGTATCCGTGTCTTGAGTGTCACCCGTTGACTGACAGCCGCTCAGCAACAGTGTGCTCAATAAAACTAAACGGTACTTCATGGCATAAAAACCTTCGTCCAAAATAGCCGATGATGATAGGGGCTGGTCTCACTGATGACAAGAGACTCAGCTCAAAATTCGTCCTTCCACTGACGTAACGCGCGGAAAACTTCTAATTCAGTGTTATTTTGCGCACGCCCGCTGAGCGCTTGAATTACGCTTGGCTCATGAATGCGCAAAAACGGATTGACACGTTTTTCGCGTCCAATGGTGCTCGGTAGTGTTTGTTTTTCCTGAGCGCGTAATCGGTTGACTTCTTCGCGATACAAATGGAGATCATCGTTTTCAGGTTCGACAGTGAGTGCGAAGGCAACATTGGCAGCGGTATACTCGTGGGCGCAATAGACCTCTGTTTCAATCGGCAAGGAGGCTAGCTTCTTAAGCGAATTTAGCGCTTGTGCTGCGGTGCCCCCAAGCAAGCGGCCACAGCCAGCAGAGAATAGCGCATCACCACAAAACAGCTTCCCATCGCCAACAAAAGCGATGTGATCATCAGTATGTCCTTCAACTCCGACCACTAAAAATCGATGATCGAAAACATCAATCTGATCGCCATCTCCCACTGCCATACTTAAGCGCGGGATAGGTTTGATCTCCGGTCCGATAACTTGGGCGCTGGGTGCGAAACGGACAAGCTCCTCAATACCATTCGTATGATCCCAGTGGTGATGTGTGATAAGAATACAAGACAGTGTCAACGTATTTGCTTTGAGATAGTCAATAACCTGACTTGCTTCACCGGGATCGACCACGGCGCATCGATTATCTTCACTAATAATGAGCCATATGTAATTATCGTTAAATGCAGGTATGCTTTTGACGTGAAGCATTGGGTTCTCCAGCGATAGAATGAGCCTTAATAATGAAACCAGCGCGCATTGAACATCAGTTTGACTATCCCTATACATGGGACCAGATTGCCTACGGTGATTGGGCGCGCACCCAATTGCAAACTCGGCTGGATGAGTGCCTGCCTACTTTATTCGGCTACCATTTGCTTAAATTAGGTGGATTAAGCTGCGAGCTAGTCAGTAAACAGTGTAACATTCAACACCAAGTCTGTGTCGATAAACACAATCCGATGCGTAACCTCACGGCTGCCCACTATGCCTTACCGTTTATCCAAAAGTCCTTTGATGTCTGTTTACTCGCACACCAACTTGATTATAGCGACGACCCGCACCGATTACTAAGAGAGGTCGATCGCGTGATGATTGACGATGGTTGTTTGATTCTTTCTGGCGTTAATCCAACCAGTCTCCTGGGGATGAAAAAGCTGATTAGAGGTCGACATCAGCGCCTACCTTGGGGAGGACGAATGTTTTCACCGCTGCGCGTCAAAGATTGGTTAAGTGTCATGAACTATGAAATCATTACCGCACATCAAATGGGTCTATGGCCAACACAACGCCCCAACGCTCGCCATGCGTGGGTTGAAAGTAGCGCCAGTATGATAACGCCCGCGTTAGGATCTATTTATCTTATTATGGCGCGAAAACGCAGTTATCCACTTAAACCGATTAAGCCCCGTTGGAAACTAAAGCAAGCGGTATCGCCGCTAGGGGGAGTTGTACCTAACGGCGGTTAGCGCACCATGCTTTTATGCAGGAGGCTGATAGCCTTCGTCTGTTTCGGTTGGTTGGTTAGCGGCTTGACGCGCGAGCTCATCACAACGTTCATTTTCAGGGTGACCGGCGTGGCCTTTTACCCAGTTCCACGTGATCTGGTGGTTGGCTGCCACCTGATCTAATTGCTGCCACAGGTCGGCATTTTTAACCGGCTTCTTATCCGCCGTTTTCCACTGGCGCTTTTTCCAGTTATGGATCCACTGGGTAATTCCTTGGCGAACGTATTGGCTGTCCGTGGTCAGAACCACTTCGCAGGAATCTTTTAACGCTTGTAACCCGACAATCGCGGCCATCAACTCCATGCGGTTGTTGGTGGTGAGGGTAAACCCAGCACTCAGCGTTTTTTCATGCTGCTTATAGCGCATTACCACACCATACCCCCCAGGACCTGGGTTACCGAGGCATGAACCATCTGTGAAAATTTCTACCTGCTTGGTCATCTTTGATACTATAGGCTATTCATCTGAGCCAAGTTTGACACAGTTATTGCCATGAAAGCGAATTACGATCGTCTCATCGTGTTAGATACCGAAACCACAGGTATGAACCGCGAAGGTGGGCCTCACTACCGAGGTCACAATATTATAGAAATCGGTGCCGTTGAGATTATCAATCGCAAACTCACCGGTCGGCACTTTCATGCCTATATCAAACCCACGCGCGCGATCGACCCTGAAGCGATTTCAGTGCATGGTATTACTGATGCATTTTTAGCAGATAAGCCTGCCTATACGCACGTGCATCAGGCCTTCGTCGACTTTATTCAAGGTGCTGAGTTGATTGCTCATAATGCGCCCTTTGATGTGGGGTTTATGGACCATGAGTTTAAAAACCTCGGGGTATCGGTGCGAACCAATGAGATTTGCACAGTCACAGATACCTTGGCAATGGCGAAGAAAATCTTCCCAGGCAAACGTAATAACTTGGATGTATTGTGTGATCGCTATGGCATTGATAACTCAAGGCGCACATTACACGGGGCTTTACTGGATGCGGAGATACTAGCTGACGTCTATCTGTTAATGACGGGTGGACAAACAGATTTATCCTTTAATGCAGGGACCGACACTGATAATGCAAGCCCAATGGCGCCGAGAACGGTTAAGCGTCAGAAATCGCTAAAGGTCATCCCTGCATCGGCCGATGAAATGAGTGCGCATGAAGCGCGGTTAGACTTTATTGAACAAAACGGCAGCTGTCTTTGGCGGCAGTAGGAGCAGGCATGAGAAAGCGGTGGTGGGCAGTTTGTTTTTGTTTCCCTTTATTGGCACACGCCAACGAGCAAGAAATCCGGCTGCTGGAAAACCGCTTTCGCGTTGACCCCACGATTGAGCGTGCTGCGTTTGTCATTTATCGAGAAAAACCCAGCATGCCCGTGGTCTTGGTTCGGCCTGACGGAAGCAAATATTATGCATGGCGGCATCCCGATAATGTCTCTTGGCATCAAGAGGCTGATATGGACATTGTATCGATTAGCGATCCGATGCCCGGGCCGTGGCAAGCCATTGGTCGCGTTAGCCCTGATAACAAAGTGAAAGTGCTGAGCGACTTGCGCATGAAAGTGGAAGATTTGCCCAGTCGGCTTTATCAAGGTGAAGCGATTAAATTCACCGCACGATTAATGTTAGGTGATGACCCCCTTAATCTGCGAGACTTTATTCGGCGTGTGGATCTCACCGTTAGTTTTTCTGAGTTTGTTGACGATCCTGCCTCGCTTAATCCTGACCAACGTCCTCAGCCAAAATCACTCGGTCAGTTTAGTGATGATGGAACAGGACTGGATGAAGCGCCTAATGATGGGATCTTTACTGTTTCGCTTCCTATTGATGTGATGCCAGGTAAGTATCGAGCACGTGTGACATCGGGAAATGGGATCTTCTTTCGTACCCTTGAGCAAGAAGTCCTCGTTTACCCGACGCCACTCATGGCGACTTTTAAGCAAAGCCAAATAGATGATGAGCCGCATCAGTTAACTATCCAAATGGAACAAGCTAGCATTGAGCCCGGCAGCGTGTCTGTTCATGCCAAGTTTACTGATACCGAAGGCAAGACAACGGTTTATCAAAAAAATAGTGAGGAAAAGTCAGAGACACTCTCGCTCGATATTCCCTATGCGAGTACGCCTGGGCAATATAAATGGCGCTCAACACTATATGCGACAGACCAATTGTCGGGGCGCTCCCTGGTTTTCCCCTTACCAGAGCAAACTTTTGCTGTTACAGATTACGCAGCGCTAGAACAAGCTGAAGCAGAGCGCGAAGCGCGTGAGCAGGCAATGATGGAGGCCGCCGAGGCACGGAGACGAGAAAGAGAGCAGGCTGAAGCACGTACAACGTCTCTCATTATTATTGGCTTAGGTAATTTACTTGTTATCTTGATTGGCGCCGCAACCTGGTTTGTGCTGAAAAAGCGTAAAGCACGAAAATTAGCTGAAGCCGCGCAAGAGCTTGAAGCTCCGCCACCCGATAAAGACGCGGAGTCAAAGGAGGCAAGTGAAGAGACGGATGAGCTGGATATCGATGGATCGAATAAAAATGTTTAGCCGTGGCGAATGATAAAATTTAGCCGTGATTAATGATAAAAAAAAGAGAGGGAAATCCCTCTCTTTTAGCGGTACGCTCAAAATACAGTGCGGTTATGCCGCATTATGCATCTTGTTTTCTTTGACTGACGCGGCAGGTAACTCTGCAGGATCAAAGTCATCGACATTGATTGTTTCGAGTCGACCTTGCTCGGCTTCTCGCAGCAAGTCGGCTTCTTGCTCGGAAATGACGCCAGCGTGTAACCCTTTATCGGCTACTTGATCCAGGAACATGAACGGCAACTTCTCGCCAAGACCGTCACAGACCTTCTTATGGATAGGCTCAGCCTTGAGGATGTCATGCAACGCTTTCTCGATATTGCCGATCGCATTGCCTGGCTCAAAGAATTGACCACGACCAATCCGGTCACGCGTCGCACTAGGTGATTGTAAAATCACTGCCAATTTACCATCCAGACGATCACCCGGCTGGCGGCGTCCTCTACCAAGAGGGAACACCAAGGCTCTTACTAACCCGGCAATCACACGATTCGGGAAGTTTGCGAGGAAACCATCCAATGCTTGCTCTGTTTGGTACATCGCGTCTTGCATGCCCCAATGAACCAAAGGAAGATCCTCGGTCTGGTAGCCTTCGTCAGCGTAACGCTTCATGGTCGCGGATGCTAAGTAGAGCTGGCTAAGCACATCCCCCAAGCGCGCCGATAAGCGCTCTTTACGTTTCAGGTTACCGCCCAATACCGCCATAGAGACATCAGCAAGTAGTGCCAGCGCAGAGCTATAGCGATTCATCTGCTGGTAGTAACGACGTGTCGCGTCTTTGCGTGGTGCTTTCGAGAAACGTCCATCGGTTAAACCAAGCCAAAGGGTGCGAGCAACATTGCTAAATACAAAGCCGACGTGACCGAACAGTGCTTTGTCAAATGCTGCAAGTGCCGCTTGCTGATCGCTATTCTCGCTCGCACGAATCTCATCCAAGACAAATGGGTGACAACGAATCGCCCCCTGGCCAAAGATAATCATTGAGCGGGTCAGAATATTCGCACCTTCCACGGTGATAGCAATCGGTGAGCCCTGGTAATTCCGGCCCAAATAGTTTTTCGGCCCTAAACAGATGCCTTTACCACCAATAACATCCATCGCATCAATGACGCTCTGCTGGCTACGGTGAGTACAGTGATATTTGACGATTGCCGAGATAACAGAGGGTTTTTCGCCTGCATCAATCCCTGTCACGGTCAACGCACTCGCGGCATCCATAACATAGGCATTACCCGCGATGCGAGCCAGCGGCTCTTCGATCCCTTCCATTTTGCCAATCGGCAATTTGAACTGACGACGAATACGTGCGTAAGCGCCGGTTGCAAGTGCAGCCGATTTAAGCCCACCCGTGGTATTTGAAGGCAGCGTGATACCGCGACCAATAGACAAGCACTCCATCAACATGCGCCAGCCTTGACCGGCCATTTTTTGCCCGCCAATAATAAAGTCCATCGGAACAAAGACTTCGTTACCTTGAGTCGGGCCATTTTGGAAAGGCACGTTCAATGGGAAATGGCGGCGACCAATTTGCACACCTTCCATATCGGTTGGGATCAATGCGCAAGTGATGCCGAGCTCGTCTTGATCACCGAGTAGATGATCGGGGTCGCGTAGCTTAAATGCCAAGCCTAAGACAGTCGCTACCGGTGCAAGCGTGATATAGCGTTTGTTCCAGGTGATTTTCATTCCCAGGACTTCTTCACCGTTCCAAACGCCTTTGGTCACTACGCCGTAGTCTGGAATAGAGCCCGCATCCGAACCGGCTTCTGGGCTGGTTAATGCAAAACAAGGGATCTCCTTACCCTGGGCAAGGCGAGGGAGGTAGTGGTCTTTCTGATCCTCGGTACCATAATGCTGAAGTAGTTCACCAGGGCCGAGCGAGTTAGGAACACCCACGGTTGACGACAGTACACCAGAAACCCCCGACAGTTTTTGCAGTACTAAAGACTGTGCATATGCGGAAAACTCTAGGCCACCATATTGTTTTTTGATGATCATGGCGAAGAACTTATTGTCCTTCAGATACTGCCACACCTCTTCGGGAAGATCGGCAAGCTCGTGCGTGACCTGGTAGTCATCAACCATGCGACAGACCTCATTGACAGGTCCATCGAGGAAGGCTTGTTCTTCAGCGCTAAGTGTGGGGGCCGGAATATCATGCAATTTGTTCCAATCCGGGGCGCCGCGGAATAAATCGGCTTCCCACCAGACGGTGCCTGCGTCGATCGCTTCTTTCTCCGTTGCTGACATTTCTGGCATCACGGATTTAAAGGCTTTAAATGCAGGCTTACTCAGCCAATTGCGACGAAATGTCACAATATTTAGTGGTAGAGCAATGACGGCAAAAATTAACCAAGTAATTTGCCCCACACTCCCTATGACTGTCCCTACAACTAATCCGGCTGCCAGTACGGCAGTCGATACCAGCAACTTAGCACGATGGTATGCGAGTACGCCGGCCAGTATTAGCATGGCGACGATATATAACCCTGTTGCCATCACGTCATCTCCTTCGGTTTAATTAGGCTCTTACGCGTCGTGGTAAGAGGTCGTACCACTCAATGTAACCAAAAAATTAAATAATTGTAAAATCATACGGTGTGACCTGGCCTGCAAGGTCAGAAAATCTTCACTGCAGTTATTGCACAAATGGAAAGATAGGTTGCCATTCAAGCAAACGTGACCGAGCTCGCTTGCTGGATGATAACGGTAGTCGACAGCCCTAAAACGATACGGGTACACTGACAGTTGAACTGACTGATGCCTAACGGGCGTGATATTTGTTAACAGTGGGAAGGTGCCATGTACCAAGATCTTATTCGCGGTGAGCTTTCAGAAGCAGCCGATGTGTTAACCGCATTTTTGAGTGATGACAATAACATCCAGCAGATTGAAAAAGCGGCGACACTCCTTGCTGATAGTTTTAAGGCCAGCGGCAAGGTGTTGTCTTGTGGTAATGGTGGCTCACATTGTGATGCGATGCATTTTGCTGAAGAACTCACCGGGCGTTACCGCGAAAACCGTCCAGGCTACCCGGCGATTGCCATTTCCGATCCGAGTCATATTTCCTGTGTCTCCAACGACTTTGGCTACGAGTATGTTTTCTCCCGTTATGTTGAAGCCGTGGGTATGAAGGGGGACGTTCTGTTTGGCCTATCGACCTCGGGGAATTCAGGGAACATCTTAAACGCGATGGAAGCGGCTCAGAAAAAGGGCATGAAAACAATCATGCTAACGGGAAAAGATGGCGGCAAAATGGCCGGGCTAGCGGACATAGAAATTCGGGTTCCACACTTTGGTTATGCTGATCGCATTCAAGAAGTTCATATCAAAATTATCCATATTCTGATCCAATTGGTGGAAAAGGAAATGGCAGCATAATTCGCAGAGGTAGACGAAAGAATGTGTGAGTTGCTTGGCATGAGTGCCAACGTCCCTACGGATATCTGTTTTAGTTTTACCGGCTTAATTCAACGGGGCGGAAAAACAGGTCCGCATCGTGATGGTTGGGGGATTACTTTTTATGAGGGTAAAGGATTTCGTACCTTTAAAGATCCGGCCCCCAGCAGTCAATCTAAAGTCGCGGAGCTTGTAACCAGTTATCCGATCAAAAGCTGTTCGGTCGTTAGTCATATTCGTCAAGCGAACCGAGGCGGCGTGAGCTTGGAAAACACACACCCTTTTACGCGAGAAATTTGGGGACGCCATTGGACCTTTGCCCATAATGGCCAACTCTCTGGGTTTGAAAGTCTCGAGACGGGACATTTCAAACCCGTGGGAGAGACCGATAGTGAAAAGGCCTTTTGTTGGTTGTTAAACGAGCTGTTTAAGCATTATCCAAAGCAACCGGACAACATGTGTGAGGTGTTTGATTTTATTGCTTCACGCTGTGACCGACTGCGCGCGCTTGGCGTATATAATATGCTGTTTAGCGATGGCGATTATGTGATGGCGTATTGCACCAATAATCTGCATTGGATTACGCGTCGTGCGCCATTTGGTCGAGCGAGTTTGATCGACCAAGAAATGACAGTTGATTTTCACGAGCAGACAACGCCGGATGATATTGTTTCAGTGATTGCGACGCAGCCGCTGACCAACAATGAGAGCTGGCATAAGATGCAAGAAGGGGGGTACTGCGTGTTCCACTTTGGCGAGGTCTATTGCTCGAACCAAGCGAGCGTCGCCACATCATGATCGAACAGGCGCCGAGGCGCCTGTTCATCGCAATGCCGGTCAATCGTCAGCTGCATGGCCTGAAGGACCGAGTGGCTGATTGTCCAACCAAGCTTTCCCAGCTTCCATTTTAAGCCGTCCATCAATAAACCATTTAACCACTAATGGATAGATTCGGTGTTCTTGTTGTTGAACACGGGCGGCGACGGAATCAATCTCATCATCGGCAAAGATAGGGACGCGAGCTTGTAATATCACAGGCCCACCATCAAGTTCTTCCGTGACAAAATGTACCGACGTCCCATGCTCTTTGTCGCCAGCATCAATCGCGCGCTGGTGGGTATGTAGTCCCGTGTATTTAGGGAGCAGTGATGGGTGAATATTCAGCATCCGCCCTGCGTAATGGCTGACAAAACCTGGGGTTAAAATACGCATAAAGCCAGCTAATACCACTAAGTCGGGTTGATGAACATCGATAGCCCGAACCAAAGCCGCGTCATAGTCTTCGCGGCTCGCATACGCTGTATTAGCAACGACCTGAGCGGGAATATCGGCTTGCTCGGCACGTGTTAGGCCATATACGTTTGCTTTATTGGCGATAACAGCAACGATGCGTGCCTGATGCCCCTGATGAAACTGATCAATGAGCGCTTGCAGGTTTGAGCCACTACCAGAAATTAACACAACAATGCGTTTCATTCTGTGAGCTCCACTTGCGCTTCATTAGCGTTTGCATGGGCAATATGACCCAGTTGCCAAGCGGTTTCTCCTGCTTCATTGAGTAAAGCTATTGCTTTCTCTGCTTCGGTTTGTGGTAGCGCAATGACCAAGCCAACACCACAGTTAAACGTACGTAGCATTTCGTAATCGCTGACATTGCCTTTTTCTTGCAGCCAGTCAAAAATTGCAGGCCACTGCCAGCTACTATTGTCGATCACTGCTTTTGTCCCTGCAGGTAATACGCGGGGAATGTTCTCCCAAAAACCGCCACCTGTGATATGCGACACCGCGTGGATTGAGGTTTGCTCCTGCAGCGCTAAGACAGATTTGACGTAAATACGGGTCGGTGCCAACAAATGTTCGATAAGCGGTTGACCGGCCAATGGCGTGCTGAGATCCGCTTGGCTCACATCGAGGATTTTACGGATCAGGGAATAACCGTTTGAGTGCGGACCACTGGACGCAAGGCCAATCAGTGCATCGCCATCGCCGACATTGCTGCCATCAATCAGCGCCGACTTTTCCGCCACCCCGACACAAAAGCCAGCGACATCATAATCGTCGCCACTATACATTCCCGGCATTTCAGCGGTTTCGCCGCCGATCAAGGCACAGCCGGCTTGTTGGCAGCCGTGTGCGATTCCGGTCACGACATTGGCAGCGACGTCGACGTCGAGCTTTCCTGTGGCATAGTAATCAAGAAAAAATAACGGCTCTGCGCCTTGCACAATCAGATCGTTGACACACATCGCCACCAAATCGATGCCAATTGTGTCATGTTTATTCGCGTCCAATGCAAGGCGTAGCTTGGTTCCAACGCCATCCGTACCAGACACCAGTACGGGCTCTTTGTATTTGGTTGGCAATGAACAAAGTGCACCAAAACCGCCTAGTCCTCCCATCACTTCAGGGCGATGTGTTTGTTTCACCACACCTTTAATACGATCGACCAGTGCGTTGCCGGCATCAATGTCGACACCTGCATCTTTATAGCTAAGAGATGATTGTTTACCGCTCACTGCAATTCCTCGCCGGAGTTGGAAATCAAAAGTCGGCGCTATTCTATCAGCGCATTCAGTGAAAGGAAAACGTTTGCGTAAGCAGTTTGGTGAGATTCTAAACGATATATCAAGCGCTATCTCTACGCTAGCAAATTACTTTCATGTATACTACCGAGAATTTGTTTTTTGTAAGGAGTCTAAGATGAAGGTCGTGGAAGTAAGGCACCCGTTAGTCAAACATAAAATCGGCTTGATGCGTGAACGTGATATCAGCACCAAGCGGTTTCGTGAGCTTGCCACCGAAGTAGGTAGCCTGTTGACTTATGAAGCCACCTCAGACTTCGATACAGAAAAAGTGACGATCGATGGCTGGGATGGCCCGGTTGATGTCGACCAAATTAAAGGTAAAAAAGTGACTGTGGTGCCTATCCTTCGTGCTGGACTCGGTATGATGGATGGTGTCTTAGAGCACGTTCCTGGCGCGCGGATCAGTGTCGTGGGTGTCTATCGTGACGAAGAAACCCTTGAACCTGTGCCTTATTTTCATAAGCTGGCGAGCAACATCGATGAGCGAATGGCCTTGGTCGTGGATCCGATGTTAGCAACCGGTGGCTCTATGATTGCGACGATCGATTTGTTGAAAGAGCAGGGCTGTCAGCAAATTAAGGTTTTGGTTTTGGTCTCAGCGCCTGAAGGGATCGAAGCACTGAAAAAAGCACATCCTGATGTGGAGCTTTATACTGCTGCCATTGATGAGAAGTTAGATGATAACGGCTATATTGTTCCTGGTTTGGGCGATGCTGGCGATAAGATTTTTGGCACTAAGTAACTTTTTGGCACTAAGTAACTAAGTAACTAGGTCATTAAGTAACCAAGCCATTAAGTCGTCAGAAGCCAAGTAGCCAGACGCCAAGTCATCAAATTAATCGTTTGGAAAAACAAAAAAACCGCTAAGTACTAGCGGTTTTTTAGTTTCAGGGGCTTAGCTTAACCTAGCTTAGCGAGGTAGCGCCGGATTTGGGCTTCAATGCCGGTGCTGTCTAATTCGATATCGGCATGGATTTCTTGTTGTGTGCCTTGCGAAATAAAACGATCGGGTAAGCCTATTTGCAGGACGGGTTTCACCGTGCCTTGCGCCATCAATGTTTCAATGACGCCAGAGCCAGCGCCGCCCGCTACCGCATTCTCTTCCACGGTTACCAAGCAGTCATGGGCTTTTGCCATCTCCTCGATCAGTGTGTGATCAAGCGGCTTAGCAAAGCGCATATCGACAACCGTTGCATTGAGCGCTTCTGCCGCTTCTAATGCGCTTGGCAGCAAGGTACCAAAGTTAAGGATCGCGATGCACTCGCCTTGACGTTTGACCACACCCTTACCCACGGGGATAGCTTGCATTTTATCTTCAATAACAGCGCCCATCCCGCTGCCTCGTGGGTATCGCACTGCGGCGGGACCATCATGAGTATGACCGGTATACAGCATTTGACGGCATTCGTTTTCATCACTGGGCGTCATGACAACCAAATTTGGGATGCATCGTAAGTAACTTAAATCAAACGCACCTTGGTGAGTTTGACCGTCGGCGCCGACAATACCACTGCGATCAATCGCAAATAACACCGGAAGATTCATGATCGCGACATCATGAATGAGCTGATCATAAGCGCGTTGTAGAAAGGTCGAATAAATCGCGACCACCGGATGATAGGTGCCAATCGCCATACCCGCGGCAAGCGTTACCGAGTGTTGTTCCGCGATAGCGACATCAAAATATTTATCTGGGTGTGCCTTAGAAAAGCGGACCATGCCAGACCCTTCTCGCATGGCTGGCGTGATGGCTAACAATTTGTCATCTTGTTCGGCCATATCACAAAGCCAATCACCAAACACATTGGAAAAAGTAGGGCTGGAAGGCTTGGACTTAGGTAACGTATGCACGCTCGGATCAAACTTGGGGACAGCATGATAGCCAATCGGATCGTTTTCTGCCGGCGCGTAACCTTTGCCTTTTTTGGTCATCACATGTAAAAATTGCGGACCTTTTAGGTGGCGCATATTTTTAAGGGTTTTGACCAGCTCTTCGACATCGTGCCCATCAATCGGACCAATGTAATTAAAGCCTAACTCTTCAAACATGGTGCCAGGCACGACCATGCCTTTGAGGTGTTCTTCCGCACGACGTACCAATTCTTTAATCGGGGGGGCGCCGGAGAGCACTTTTTTGCCGCCTTCGCGAATGCTGGTATAGACATTGCCAGAGAGCAATTGCGCAAAATGATTATTCAAGGCGCCGACATTTTCTGAGATAGACATCTCATTGTCATTCAGTACGACCAACATATCGGGCTTCACATCCCCAGCGTGGTTCATGGCTTCAAAAGCCATCCCCGCGGTGATGGCGCCGTCGCCAATCACACTGACTACGCGCCGGTTTTGCCCTTCTTTTTCCGCGCAGATAGCCATCCCGAGAGCTGCGCTGATTGAGGTCGAAGAGTGCCCGACTGACAGCACATCGTAAGGGCTTTCTTCTCGCCAAGGGAAGGGGTGAAGGCCATCTTTTTTCCGGATCGTGGGCATCTGCTCCCGCCGTCCGGTTAAGATTTTGTGGGGGTAAGCTTGATGCCCCACATCCCAAACAAGGTGGTCAAACGGCGTATTATAGACATAATGCAGCGCCACAGTGAGTTCCACCGTTCCCAGCCCTGAGGCAAAATGGCCGCTGGAATGGCTCACTGTGTTAAGTAAATAGGTACGTAACTCCTCGCACAACTGAGGCAAGTGGTCACGCGGTAAGGTGCGTAACTCTTCAGGCGTATCAGCAAGCGCGAGGGTTGGGTATTTTGATATATCCAATGTCATAATGGTTCGGCGCTTTTATTAATCATGCTAGTTGTTGCGCTCGATGATATATCGGGCAAAAACTTCCAGTTGCTCGGTATTGTAGGGGATCGCCTCCAAGGCGTGTAGTGCTTCTTGGTAAAGTTGCGCCGCTTTTTCTTGCGCGCCAGCCAGCCCCAGTAAAGCAGGGTAGGTGCTCTTCTCCGCATTCACATCGGAACCTTGAGGCTTTCCAAGCGTTTGCGTATCGCTGGTGATGTCCAAAATATCATCCTGAACTTGGAATGCGAGCCCGATAGCATCCGCAAATCGGTCTAACGATCCGAGGTGTTTCACCCCAGTCTCCCCAGCCGCATAGGCCCCCAATCGTACCGCCGCTTTAATGAGTGCACCGGTTTTATTACGATGAATTTGCTTCAAGGCATATAAATCAACGGCTCGGCCTTCTGCGGCTAAATCAAGTGATTGACCCAGACACATCCCGGATGCGCCGCTTGCATTGGCCAATACTTTCACCATATCGATACGGTATGGTTGGGCATTTGGATTGAGTTCACCTTCAGCAAGCACGGTAAAAGCCAGTGTTTGTAGCGCATCACCGGCGAGAATCGCCGTCGCTTCATCGAATGCAACATGACAAGTCGGCTGACCACGGCGCAAACTGTCGTTGTCCATCGCCGGTAAATCGTCATGGATTAATGAATAAGCATGAATACATTCTACTGCTACTGCGGGTGTGTCGAGCTGCGCAAGCGGTATACCGAAAAGTTGCCCCGTCGCATAGGTTAAAAACGGGCGAATCCGTTTTCCTCCCAATAACAAGCCATGGCGCATCGCTTGAATAAGAGGTTGTTCCTGATGGTCTAGGGTATAAAGCCAGGATTCAAGTTGTCGGTTACTTCGCGTTTGCGTCTCGCGCAGCGTATCTTTTGCAACAGTACTAGTCATCGTCTTGGGGGGAAAACTCAGTCAGTGGCCCATCGTCTTCTTGCGAAAGCAAGATCTCGACCCGTTGCTCGGCGTCCGCCAAGGTTTTTTGCCCTTGACGGGTTAAGGTGATACCACGCTCGAAGCGTTTCATTGCCGTATCAAGCGGCAGTTCGCCGGACTCTAACGCGCCAACGATACTGTCTAACTCTTTGAGCGTGTCCTCAAAGGTCATATTTTCTGGTTTCTTCACAGCCATGATGCCATAAAATTAGAAAAGAAAGGCTAGACGGTAACTCAGCGGTGAAAAGTGGTCAAACCGCAGAGGCCGATTTTGTGTTCTTACCCCAAGCGGTAAATGGCATGTTATCCTTATTAATATTGACGGATTTACGCTAAACCTAAAGGATTGGTTGCCGATATAACCAATCCCCTGAAAATGAACAACAATGACTTAATGGTAGTTAAGGGAGACTGACGTGGATATAGCGACGCTCATCGGCATCCTCGGTTCGTTCGCATTCGTTGTCATGGCGATGCTGCTGGGCGGCACCATGAACATGTATTTTGACGTTCCATCTGTGTTGATCGTCATCGGGGGCAGTCTATTTGTTGTCTTAACCAAATACACGATGGGGCAATTTTTTGGCAGCTTTAAAATCGCGGGTAAGGCTTTTATGTTTAAGTCCGATGACCCGGAAGATTTGATTGCCAAGATTATCGAAATGGCAGATGCTGCTCGTAAAGGCGGGTTTCTCGCCCTCGAAGAAATGGAAGTGAATAACTCGTTTATGCAAAAAGGCGTCGACTTGCTCGTTGATGGCCATGATGCGGATGTGGTCCGTGCCACCTTGAAGAAAGATATCAGCTTGACGGAAGAGCGGCATGATCACGGTATTGGTTTTTATAACGCGTTAGCGGATGTCGCCCCAGCAATGGGGATGATCGGGACCTTGATTGGTCTGGTTGCCATGCTTTCTAACATGGATGATCCTAAGGCCATCGGCCCGGCAATGGCAGTGGCTTTGCTGACGACTATGTACGGGGCGATGCTGGCAAATATGGTGGCGACCCCGATTGCCAACAAACTCGCACTACGCAAAGAACAAGAGAAGTTAAACCGTCGTCTTATTATGGACGGCTTACTCGCGATTCAAGATGGTCAAAACCCACGTGTGATTGATGGCTTTTTGAAAAATTACCTCAATGAAGGCAAGCGTGCAGTGGATGTCGATAATTAAAGCGTCTGCGTTGAACATCAAAAATAGCGAGATTTAAGGAGTCCTCATGGCACAACAGCAAGAAGAAGAAGAGGAATGCAAATGCCCGCCTCCCGGCTTACCGCCTTGGATGGGGACGTTTGCAGACTTGATGTCACTGCTCATGTGCTTTTTCGTCCTTCTGTTGTCCTTTTCAGAAATGGACGTGCTCAAGTTTAAGCAAATCGCTGGCTCGATGAAATTTGCGTTTGGGGTACAAAACGTCCTTGAGGTGAAAGATATTCCTAAAGGGACCAGTGTGATTGCACAAGAGTTTCGTCCTGGCCGCCCAGAGCCGACGCCCATTGAAGTGATCATGCAGCAAACCATTGACATGACGCAGCGCACTTTGGACTTTCAAGAGGGGCAAGATGATCGCTCTGGCGGATCTCAGCGGACAACCTCTGACAAAGAAGGTGGATCGAGTGCTCAGGTTGCATCACAGCTTGAACAACAACGGATGCAAGAGCAACTTGAGCAGTTACAAAAAGCCTTGATGCAGGCGTTGCAGCGCGAGATAGAAGAAGGCGCTATCGAGGTTGAAAACCTAGGTCAGCAGCTGGTTATTCGCGTTCAAGAAAAGGGGGCGTTTCCTCCCAATTCTGCGTTTTTGCAGCCTAAGTTCCGCCCCATGGTGCGCCAAATTGCGGAGCTGGTAAAAGATGTTCCTGGAGAAATTAAAGTGTCAGGTCATACCGACAGCACACCGCTGGAGTCTGAGCTATATCGATCTAACTGGGACATCTCCGCACAGCGTGCGGTCTCAGTGGCACAGGAAATGGAAAAAGTGCCCGGCTTTAACCATTTGCGGATGAAGGTAGAAGGCTTGGCCGACACCCAGCCACGAGCTCCGAATAGCTCTCCCGACAACCGAGCCGCCAACCGGCGTGTAGAAATCGCTGTGATGCAAGGGAAACCGAGCTTTTCAGACGAGATCTCTGCTGATGATGTGGCTGATCCCATCCCTTAACATCCTCTGCGACGGTCACGACTTATCGATTCCGATGCGTGAGCGTCGCCTTATTACCGTTTAATAGACACAAAAATAGCCGGTTTCAGCGGCGCCTTGGTTATTGTATAATCCGCGGCTTTATTTCCAGCTGTATCGAACCGGTTATGAAGTTTATTGTTAAAATTCACCCTGAGGTGATCGTCAAAAGCGAGTCAGTCAGAAAGCGTTTTACTAAAATCCTCGAATGCAATATTCGTAATATTCTAAAGCGTCGAACTGGTAATACGGCGGTATATAACCGTCGGGATCACATTGAGGTGACATTAAAACAACCGGACGAGCGTCAGCTGGTGCTGGATGTGCTAACTAACACGCCTGGCGTCCAAACTGTGCTTGAGGTAGAGCAGACACTGTTTAACGATTTGCATCATATTTATACACTCACTTTAGAGGGTGTGCGTGATCAAATTGAAGGGAAAACGTTTTGTGTCCGAGCCAAACGCCGCGGCAAGCATGACTTTACGTCAATTGATGTAGAGCGTTACGTGGGCGGTGGGTTAAACCAAGCCGTTCCGTCGGCAAGCGTACAGCTGAAAAAGCCTGACGTAACCGTGATGATGGAAGTTGACCACGATAAGCTGAACTTGGTGAAGCACCGTCATACTGGCTTAGGCGGCTTCCCGCTGGGTACGCAAGAAGACGTACTGAGCTTGATATCGGGCGGCTTCGACTCAGGGGTGTCGAGCTACCTGCATATAAAACGTGGTAGTAAGGTTCATTATTGCTTTTTTAATCTTGGCGGCAAATCTCATGAAACGGGTGTGCAGCAGGTTTCTCACTACCTTTGGAATAAATTTGGTTCCTCTGCCAAAGTGAAATTTATTTCGATTGATTTCGAGCCGGTGGTTAATAGCATTCTCGAAAACGTTGATAACGGTCAGATGGGCGTGGTGTTGAAACGCATGTTTGTGCGTGCGGCGAGCATGGTCGCAGAGCGCTTCGGTATTCAGGCCTTGGTAACTGGCGAGGCTTTGGGCCAAGTATCTAGTCAGACACTCACTAACTTGCGCATGATTGATAACGTCACTGATAGCCTGATTTTGCGCCCGCTGATCAACTGGGACAAAGAAGATATTATTGATACTGCACGCAAAATTGGCACCGAAGATTTTGCTAAAACCATGCCTGAGTACTGTGGGGTGATTTCGAAAAAGCCCACGGTCAAAGCGGAAAAAGCCAAGTTGGAACATGAGGAATCAAAGTTTGACTTTAGCTTATTAGAACAAGCGGTTGATCAGGCAACGATCATGGATATTCGTGCTATTGAAGCGCTAAGCAAAGAGAAAGCGCCAGAAGCGGAATGGGTCAACGAGGTTGATAAAGATTCCGTCGTTTTAGATATTCGCAGCCGCGAAGAGCAAGAAGACAAACCACTTAAGGTTGAAGGTGCGAACGTCGCTCATATTCCCTTCTTTAAGTTGGCGACGCAGTTCGGTGATCTTGACCAAAGTAAAACCTATTTGCTCTATTGTGAACGTGGCGTAATGAGTCGACTGCAAGCCCTGTACCTCAAAGATATGGGCTTTGATAATGTGAAAGTCTATCGGGTTTAATCATTGTGAACGTAAAAAACAGGCAGCCCAATCGGCTGCCTGTTTGCGATTAGGCGCTGAGCCGATTTATCCTTCGCTGAATTTTTTCTCATAATGCAATTGAGGCAACGGCATCATAGGCTCAGCGACCTGCCAGGCCAGCTTTTTGCCGCCAAGTACATGCACGATTTCAATCGCGAACTCCATCGCTGAGCCGGGTCCCTGACTAGTAATTAAACGGTGATCATAATCGGTCATCACTCGGCGCCGACTGAGCCATTGTTCGGGGATCTGCTCACTGACACTCGGATGGCAGCTCATATGAGATCGAGGGAACAGCTCGTGGCGTTGCAGAACTAAAGCCGGCGCCGCACAAATCGCCGCGACCCAAGCCTGATCGCTTTGCTGCTGCTTAATGATCTCTGTTACCAGCGTGCTGTCACCTAAACATTGTGCGCCGTCGATGCCACCCGGTAAAACCACGCAATCAAATGGTTGATCGGCCACCGCAGCGAGTGTGGTGTCACAGACGATCACCACCCCACGAGAGCCGGTGAGGGTGAGCTTTCCATCAGGTGCCGCACTGGCGACAGTCACGTCAAACCCCGCTCGCCGCATCACGTCAATCACGGTGACTGCTTCTATTTCTTCGCTGCCGGGGGCCATACAAATGAGGAGACGTTGTTGACTCATGAGGATTCCTTATGCCGTTGACCTTGTTGTACCGCCTGATAGAGCTGTTGATGATGCGGGGCCGATATGTGGTGTTCGGCCGCGCGCTGCAACACATAACCGGTAATGTATTCGAGCTCTGTCGGACGTTGATAGAAGACATCACGATTCATGGATGAATAGTTGTTTGCGGTTGCTTTTACCACGGTATCAATCTGTTGGCAGATCTCTGTCACAGAGGTGTGGACGCCTTCAGCGCGCATCACATTGGCTAACTCTTGGCACAGTTCGCGAATGATAGGATCGTAGTCAACTTTGAGCAACTCACCATTTTGAATGCCATGCACCGCGGTCAGTGGGTTAATTACGCTGTTGATCGCCAGTTTATACCAAAGTGACTGAAAAATGTCGCGCTTCCACGTCGCGGTGGGAAGGGCATGATCAAACACCTCGGCAATAAAGGTGCAGGCATGGCCGGCTTGATTACCTGGCCCAATAGCGGTTGGTCCATGCCCGGTGTGCTGACAATCACCGGTACGGGTGCGACAGACACCATGAGATGTGGTAGCAAGCAGCAGAGGTTGAGCGTCAGGTAACTGTGTTGCCAACCATTGATGCGGTCCCATTCCATTATGCATAAGTACAACCAGAGTCTCTGGGTGTAAATAGAATAGATAGGGAAGCAATGCGGCTTGGATATCATAGGCTTTGGTGCAGACTAACCAGAGATCGCTTTGTTGCATCAAAGCGGTTTGGTTGGCGGGCAAGGTGAACGATGTGCCGTCTAAAGAAAGGGTGCGTTCACTTGCGTGGTCTCGCGTGACCAGATTAACGCTATGTCCTGCTTGGGTTAGTTTCACCGCCCATAATGTGCCAATGGCGCCAGCACCAATTAGGGTAATCCTCATCACATCGCCTGCTTGGTTAAAACCTCAGTGTATCATAACCATAGAGGATGAAAGGCAAAGCAGGAAAGCAGCGCGCCGACAAGGGCCGGCGCGCTAGTCAGTTAGAACTTGTAGGTGGCGTTTAGGTAGTGAGAGATGCCTGAGGTATCAGCGGTACCACCATCTTCAATCAAGTAGACATCGTTATAGGCTTTTAGACCATAACCGAGAGCGTAGTTGTCTGAATGCCAGTATAGGCCGTTAAACATCGCACCGCCGTGGGTCGCTTGGTCATTACCTTTAAAGGTGTCATCGGCACCAAATTGATAATCGATATAACCTTGGTAAGACAGGAAGCTACCATTATCAAAGAAGTGGAAAGGTTTAAACCAGTTGGTGGAGAATTGGTAACCATTCCAATCTTTTTTGTTGATGTCATACAAACCGTAAAGGTTCATGCCCACTTTGCCAAACCAAGGCAGTTCGACATCGGCACCGATACCCCAGAACGAGTTGTTAGTGTCTTGTTTGCCACCACCCCAGTTAAACAAGGTCGAGAAATAGACTTCTTGCACAGGACCAAATGACAAGTCTTGTCCGGTGATGCCGTCAATTGAGAAGCGGGGTGCTAACTTCATAAAGGACTTGGGTTTGTCTTTCTTATTGTTGTTATTGCTGTCGCTTTCTGCCAAGTCAAAAATATCGACGTAACCATAAAGATCGACCACGCCTTTACGGCCGCCGAATTCCATTTCTAGGTAGTTATGGTCCTTGTCAGTATCGGTACCGAACTGTGGCTTCTCATTAATGGCATACATAGCATTAAACTGAAGCCATTTGTGATCATTTTTGTAAATGTCATCGGAGTAATCGGCGGCGTTGGCAACAGATACGCTGCTTGCGGCGATAACGGCGAGTGCGAGTAGGGATTTTTTCATAGTGACTGCCTCTGCTGGGTGTTAATTACGCGGTGTGCGTTCATTAAGAGCAGTATATGGGGAAAGTTCACTATAAAGAATGTAATAAACATAGGCACACAAATGGATTGTGACCAGTGACAAGTTGTAACGGTTTACATGGCCGTTTTATGTGATCTTTGTTAATAATTAGACGACAGTGGAGAGCAAAACTTTGCACTCCACTGTGATACGTGGGGTCAGTTGCGACGTGAATCTGGGCAGTGCTCAGGTGCTTGATCGTTTTGTGACGAGGATTGGCGAAATTGCCTGCCAATATAGATCAGCATGACCAGCCCAGGAATCACCATCAGAGCGGTTATTACGAAAAATGTTGACCAGCTATCCAACCAGTCCACCATCATGCCACTAAAGGAGGCGACCGTGGTGCGGCCTAGATTCCCCAACGACGCTAAGAGGGCGTACTGAGTGGCTGAAAACGCACGACCCGTTAAGAAGGTTAAAAATGACACGAACGCAATGGTTGCAAACGCTGACGTAAAGTTATCGACTAAGATTGCGCCCAGCAGTAGGTGCTCGTTGGGCCCAACCATCGCCAGCCAGGCAAACATCAGGTTGCTGGACGCCATGGCCACGCCACCAATAAACAGCCCTTTAATCACGCCGAAACGCAAATTGATATAACTACCAATCAGGGTGTAGACCACGGTGAGGCCCCAACCGACAAGTTTGGAGTAGTAACCAATTTGTTCATTGGTAAAGCCGACATCTTTATAAAACACGATCGACATCCGTCCGAGGAAGGCTTCACCCAGCTTGAATAAAAATACAAACAGCAACAGGGTTAATGCTACTTTCACCCCATTGCGACGGAAAAACTCGGCAAAGGGCTCGACCACGGTGACCGCCAGCCACGCACGCAAGCCACTGTATCCTTGCGCCAAATAGTGGCGAGTGGCGGCATCTTGGCGCTGTTCGCGGTCACTTTCTGGTTCTTTCACATACAGCGTCGCCAATGCCATTAAGCCGATAAAGCCTGCCATGATCACATAAACATGATTCCAACCGATGGCATCGGCGTTAACAAAGCCAACATAACCTGGCACCGAATAGCCGGTCCACCAACCAATCACAGACATCGCTGATGCCAGCGGAAACTTATCAGTCTCATGTTCAGCAAAGTTATCAATCCGAAAGGCGTCAATGGCAATATCCTGGGTGGAAGAGGCCAATGCAATCGCAAAGATGAGTGAGGATAACACCACAGTAGTAACCCAAGGATCGACCGCTTTAAGCCCTTGTAAATCAAGTTGTGACAACGCCAAGGTGGCAATCAACATAATAGCTTGAGTCGAAAAAATCCAACTGCGGCGCTGACCCAAGCGCTGAGATAGAAAAGGGATCTTAATGCGGTCGAGTAATGGCGCCCATAAAAAGTTGACTGCATACAGGACGAAAACCGAACCAAATAGACCAATCGCGGTGCGTGATAGGCCCTCGTCAGCCAACCAACCATTTAAGTTGGAGCCAATCAACACCCAGGGAAAGCCACTACAGCAACCCATTAAGAAAACAAAAAGTAAACGACGATCGGCGTAGGGCGCCAATGTCGTTTTGAACTTGGATGACAGCATAGTGGTTAGCCTACTTGTCGCTATTGAGAGGACATCCGGTAGATATTGGTGATAACAATCGGCTGTTGCGGTACATCTTGCATGCGTTTGCTCGGGACGGTCACTGTGGGTTGCTTGGTCATCGTTTGGAGCGTATTAAAGCCCTCCACGACTCGACCAAAAACCGTATATCCCACTTTATTGGGCGTGGCGTCTAAAAAGCCATTATCACGGATGTTGATATAAAACTGCCGGGTGGCGGAGTCGGGCTCTTGCGTACGTGCCATGGCGATTGTCGCTCGCCGATTCTTCAAACCGTTAGATGATTCATTGTCTACCGGCTCGTAGCTTGGTCGGCGATTCAGGGCTTTATCAAACCCGCCGCCTTGCACGACAAATCGTGGGATCACGCGATGAAACTGCGTCCCGACATAACTGCCATCGTCAACATAACGCAAAAAGTTGGCCACGGTTTTCGGCGCTTTTTGCGGGTTTAGTTTTACCGCAAAATCACCCAAGGTGGTTTCGACTTTAACCATGACACTGGCTTGCACTGGCGTGATAACCAGCACAAGAATCCAGAGAAGCGAACGACATACCATGCTTAAAAGTGTGCTTTCATATGATTAAGGAGTTGCTCGTCGTCGGCAATGTCTTGTAACACCGCTTCAAGCAAGTTATTCAGCGCCAGTTCGATATCATCAGGTGATGCACTGCTTACACCACTTTGCGTCGATTTCCCGGTATAACGCTTAACAAAGCGACCCTCAGGGGATTCAGCAACGAGCTGTAATTGAACCGATGCTTCCATGTCATGTTTAAACACGGTGTGTTTGACTCGGACTAAGGCATCAAGAATGTCGAGGCGCAACACTCCCGGGCCATTGGCAACCACTCGAAACCCTTGTGATGACAGTTGACGAGACAGCGTGTCTTCTAATACCACACGCAAATTCTGGCTGGCGTGCAGCGGTTTGACATTGGAGCGACCGCTATCGATAACCGCAACGAATTGTGCGGTACGTAAGTCTTTACTCTTCACCACGACCGGAAGATTGTTGACTTGCTGCTGATTGGATGACGCCGGAGAGGGTGCGATAGTCAGCTGTGGCTCACGGGGTGTCGAACAGCCAGCAAGGACTAATACAGCGATAGCAATAATCAGTTTTTTCATGGGGTTCGGCTTCCTTTTCTTAATATTAGGCATTGACTGCCTTGAGAATAACGAATTTTTTATTCGACGCAACGACAGTGACATGACCAAAAAGACGTTTAAGCTTAGTATGATAGCCGAGATGACGATTGCCAATGACTAAAAGCTCGCCATTCGTGGTCAGAACACGTTTTGCGTCACAAAACATTTGCCAAGCAATATGATCGGTAATGGTTTGCTGCTGGTGGAAGGGTGGGTTACAGAGCACAAGATCGATATCTGTATGCTCAAAACCGGTGAGGCAATCTCTGGCCTCACAGAGAAAACGGCGTGAGTCGATATCATGGCGATTCAGATTGTGTTTTGCGCTGGCGACGGCCATATGGCTTTCATCGACCGCATAAATGAACGCCGCTGGATTATTTCGTGCCGCTTGTAATGCCAATACGCCGTTACCGCAGCCTAAATCGACAATGCGTTTTAAATGTGCCTGACTCGGAATGTGCGGCAGCATTAAATACGCGGCAATATCGAGTTTCTTGGCCGAGAAAACATTGGGCCAGTTAGCCAGTCGCATCGAGAATTCTGGTACGTCGACATCGTTGACCGGATCGGGCTGCGGTACCGGTTGCTTGGTCGGTGTGGTAAAAATCAAACGCGCTTTTTTCTTCGCCAGCGAGGTGGTTGTTGCCCCCAGCCAATGCTCAAACTGATTAAGGGTCGAGGTATGGATCTCTTTCGCTTTAGCACTCGCTAGCACAAGCGTATGCGCATCAGTGACACTGGCGAGTTGCTGAAGTTGCCAAGTGAGCATTTTACTGCTTTTCGGTACGCGTAACATCACCGCATCGATATCCGCCGGTAAGGTATCTAAGCTGGTAAGCTGAGTGATACCCGCGAGATCATTGTGTGCCAGATTCTCAATCGTCGCTTGCTGCGAAATAACCGAATCGCTGACTTGAAAAACATCAAATCCTTGCTGGCTGGCCCAGCAACTGAGTGCGCCAAATTGATCATTAATGATCAATATTCGCGCATTTTTACGTACTGACCATGTGCTAGCGTGCGCAATCATATATTCATCGGCGGCATCGAAGGCTTGTAGCGTCTCATTTTTTCGCTGCGGGTAACGGTGTAGCGTCAAGGCTGATTCGCTACCTGGAATCGGAAGTAGTGTTTTCATTGGCGCGTTTGCATCGGGGGTTACGGACTGCGTATATTGTCGCACTCAAGCGATAACTGCAATGTAAACGAGGGCAAACTGCCTGTCGTTGCTTGATCCATCACTCGATTCGCAATTTTATCAATAACGGCTAAAATCTGGGCAGGTCGCCCGGAGATTTTGGGGACGTCATGAAAATTGAAACAGAAATAACAGAAAAACTGACGCGGGCTTTCACGCCGGCCCACCTTGAGGTACACAACGAAAGTTACATGCACAATGTGCCTGAAGGCGCGGAAAGTCATTTTAAGGTGGTTGTTGTCTCGGAGCTATTCAGCGACCAGCGGCTTATTCAGCGCCATAGAGCGGTGAATAGCACACTCGCGGATGAATTGGCGGGTGAGGTTCACGCGCTTGCGATTCACACCTATTCACCGCAAGAATGGCAAGCGCAGACCCAAGCGCCTGACTCTCCGGCATGTCGAGGTGGTGGCGTGAATGCGTCTTAGACCAGTGAGAGTGGGCATGATTTTATCTTTTACCTCATGGCAACAATTTCTTACATAAAGGCCTGGTGTCTGCTTGGTATTGATTACGGCCAGACAAGTGTTAATCCGTGACTGTCTCGGTCAACAGCTGTCTGCAACGCGTAAAAAAACAACAGTAAAACTGTGAAGTTACAACGCGCATTGTTTGTACAGGTATGGATAATTGCCACGCCCGAGTGACAATATCCATAGAATCAGTGCTGGGGTTAGTGATAGAATATCGTGCTTAAAGACTAACCTAGGTTGCCTTTGTGTGATGAAATGGTTAGCAGGATGTTGCGACGGTGTGCCTTGAGGCCGCCATTCAGTCGAAAGTCGTGTCTTTAACTGCGCAATAACAGAATTCTTTTTCCCGTTAATGTAGTGCAAGTGCGTATGATTACAATAAAAAAGGGTTTGGATATCCCCATCGCAGGGACTCCTACTCAGGTGATAAGTGATGGTCCAGCCATCAAGAAAGTCGCCTTGCTTGGCGAAGAGTACGTTGGAATGCGCCCCACTATGCATGCGCGAGTGGGTGATGTAGTGAAGAAAGGCCAAGTGGTTTTCGAAGATAAGAAAAACCCTGGCGTCAAATTTACTGCGCCCGCAGCTGGTAAAGTGGTTGAAGTCAATCGCGGTGCCAAGCGTGTTCTTCAGTCTGTCGTCATTGAAGTCGATGGAAATGAGCAAGTTACCTTCAATAAGTACGAAGCGTCGCAATTAGCCTCGCTAGACCGTCAAGCCGTTGTTGAACAACTGGTTGAGTCTGGGATGTGGACCGCGCTTCGCACCCGACCGTTCAGCCGTTCTCCAGCGATTGATGCTGAACCCGAAGCTGTTTTTGTTAATGCAATGGACACCAATCCGCTCGCCGCGGATCCTAAAGTGATCATTGATGAACAAAAAGAGGCCTTTGTGGCTGGTTTAGACGTCGTGTCGCGCCTCACGGACAAATCTGTCTTTGTGTGCAAAGCGGATGTTGAGCTTCCAACCAGCAAGCAATCTAATGTTGAACAACACGTTTTTGCTGGTCCTCACCCAGCAGGACTGGTTGGTACCCATATCCATCATTTGCGTTCTGTGAACATGGAAAAGCAGGTGTGGCACCTCAACTATCAAGATGTGATTGCGTTTGGGCATCTATTCCTAGCCGGTGAAATCCATACTGACCGTGTTGTGTCTATTGCGGGTCCTATGGTCAGTCAGCCACGCCTCATTCGTACCCAGCTTGGCGCTAATCTCGATGAGCTGGTAGATGGCGAGCTAATGGCTGGCGAAAGCCGTGTGATCTCTGGTTCTGTGCTATCTGGTACCAAAGCCACTGGCCCACATGCCTATCTAGGTCGTTTCCATATGCAGGTCTCGGTACTTCGCGAAGGTAACGAGAAAGAGCTGTTTGGTTGGCTAGCCCCCGGTAAAAATCGCTTCTCAGTGACGCGCGCTTATCTTGGCCATTTGTTTAAAGGTCAGCTTTTCAATTTAACCACCTCCACCAATGGCAGTGATCGTTCCATGGTGCCGATCGGTAATTATGAGCGAGTGATGCCGCTAGATATCGAGCCAACCATGTTGCTGCGTGATATCTGTGCCGGCGATACAGATAGCATGCAACAGCTAGGCGCGCTGGAGTTAGATCCTGAAGATTTGGCCCTTTGTACCTTTGTCTGCCCAGGCAAGTACGAATTTGGTCCAATGCTCCGCGAGAGCCTGGAAAAAATTGAGAAGGAAGGGTAACAGATGAGCCTGAAAAACTTTTTAGAGCAAATCGAGCCACACTTTGAGCCAGGCGGTAAACACGAAAAGTGGTTTGCCTTGTATGAAGCGGTTGCGACCATTTTATACACGCCAGGTATGGTGACCAAAGCCGGCGCGCATGTGCGTGACAGTATCGATTTGAAACGCATCATGATCATGGTTTGGCTTGCGGTGTTCCCAGCGATGTTCTGGGGGATGTACAACACAGGTAACCAAGCGATTATGGGCTTGATGGACTTGTATTCAGGCGATCAGCTTGCGCAGGTCATTAGTGGAAACTGGCATTATTGGTTAACCGAGTCCATCGCTGGGCCGCTAGCGGCTGCAAGCTGGGGGACCAAAACCATTCTCGGTGCCACCTACTTCCTGCCTATTTATGCCACCGTCTTTATTGTAGGTGGTTTCTGGGAAGTACTTTTCTGCATCGTGCGTAAACACGAAGTAAACGAAGGTTTCTTTGTTACATCCATTTTGTTTGCCCTCATCGTGCCGCCGACATTGCCATTATGGCAAGCCGCGCTCGGTATCACCTTTGGTGTGGTCGTTGCAAAAGAGATCTTTGGCGGAACGGGACGTAACTTCTTGAACCCAGCATTGGCCGGTCGTGCGTTCTTGTTCTTTGCCTATCCAGCACAGATCTCGGGTGATTTGGTATGGACTGCAGCTGATGGTTACTCAGGTGCAACCGCGCTAAGCCAATGGTACACCGGTGGCCAATCAGCACTGATGCACAATGTTAGTGGTCAAACCATGACTTGGATGGACGCCTTTATTGGTAATATCCCAGGTTCAATTGGTGAAGTCTCGACCATTGCCATCTTAATTGGCGGTGCAGCCTTGGTATACATGCGGATCGCGTCATGGCGCATCATCTTGGGTACCTTTTTGGGCATGGCCGTTGCGGCGACCTTGTTTAATCTGATTGGTTCAGATACCAACCCGATGTTCAGCATGCCGTTCTACTGGCACTTGGTGCTGGGTGGTTTTGCATTCGGTATGATGTTCATGGCAACAGACCCGGTATCTGCTGCGTTTACCAATAAAGCGAAATGGTGGTATGGCGCATTGATCGGTGCCATGGCAGTGATCATTCGTGTGGTAAACCCAGCATATCCAGAAGGTATGATGCTGGCGATCTTGTTCGCTAACCTGTTTGCACCTCTCTTTGATAACTTGGTGATTCAGGGCAACATCAAACGGAGACTGGCTCGTAATGGCAAGTAGTAACGATAGTATTAAAAAGACGCTGATCGTTGTTATCGCGTTGAGCTTAGTGTGCTCAATCGTGGTGTCTGGTGCAGCGGTGGCGTTACGTCCTTTGCAACAAATGAACGCAAAATTAGACGTACAAAAGAACATCCTTTCGGTCGCAGGTGTCGATGTGGCGGGTGGTAAGAGCGCGATTAACGATGCTTACAACAAGTATATTGAAGCGCGCTTAGTCAGCCTTGAAAAGGGCGACTATGTCAGCCCGGATGCCGTTAATGTTGCTGATGCAGCTGATTATGATCAGCGCGCAGCCGCGAAAGATCCTAGCCTCTCGAAAAAGCTAAGTAGCGAAGAGAATGTAGCAGACATTGGCCGTCGTGCTGATGTCGCTAAAGTCTACGTCGTGAAAAATGATTCGGGTGATATACAGCGCCTCATTCTCCCCGTAAAAGGCTCAGGCCTATGGAGTATGATGTACGCGTTTGTCGCGGTTGAGCCGGATGGTAACACGGTTGCTGATATCGTTTACTATGAGCAAGGTGAAACCCCTGGCTTAGGTGGCGAGGTCGAAAACCCGAAATGGCGCGCGAAGTGGGATGGTAAAAAACTGTTCAACGAGCAAGGCGAGCCAGCCATTCGAATCGTCAAAGGCGGCGCACCTGAAGGAAGCGAGCACGGCATTGATGCGCTTTCTGGTGCAACGCTGACCAGTAACGGTGTTCAGAATCAATTTAATTTCTGGCTAGGTGAGCAGGGTTTCGGCCCGTTCTTAGCAAAAGTTCGTGAGGGAGGCCTGACCAATGGCTGAAGCGAAAGAACTGAAGAAAAATCTGCTATCGCCGGTGCTAGACAACAACCCGATTGCCTTACAGGTTCTCGGGGTGTGTTCGGCACTAGCGGTGACTACGCAGATGCAGACAGCCTTTGTCATGACACTGGCGGTGATGTTCGTCACCGCAATGTCTAACTTTTTCGTGTCGCTGATTCGCAACCACATTCCTAATAGTGTACGTATCATCGTTCAAATGGCGATCATCGCTTCATTAGTTATTGTGGTTGACGAAACGCTGAAAGCGTTTGTTTATGACATCTCTAAACAGCTTTCGGTCTTCGTGGGGCTGATCATCACTAACTGTATCGTGATGGGACGCGCTGAAGCCTATGCAATGAAGTCATCGCCACTACCGTCGTTCATGGATGGTATTGGTAACGCATTGGGTTATGGTTTTGTTCTGATGACAGTGGCTTTCTTCCGCGAGCTTCTTGGCTCTGGCTCTGTCTTTGGCGTATCAATCCTGCCGGTTGTCAGCGAAGGTGGTTGGTATCAGCCTAACGGCATGATGCTGTTAGCCCCCTCTGCATTCTTCCTCATCGGCTTTTTGATTTGGATTGTGCGTACCTTCAAACCAGAACAAGTTGAAGCGAAGGAGTAACAGCACATGGAACACTATCTAAGCCTGCTGGTGCGCTCAATCTTTATTGAGAACATGGCGTTGGCATTCTTCCTCGGCATGTGTACTTTCTTGGCGGTGTCTAAGAAAGTGAAAACGGCGTTCGGCCTCGGTGTCGCTGTTGTGGTGGTACTGACTATTTCGGTACCGGTTAACAACCTGGTTTACAACCTTATCCTACGTGAAGATGCGTTGGTTAAAGGGGTGGATCTGAGCTTTCTGAACTTTGTGACCTTTATCGGTGTTATTGCTGCTTTGGTACAAATCTTGGAAATGGTCTTGGATCGGTTCTTCCCGCCGCTCTACAACGCACTCGGTATTTTCCTACCGTTGATTACAGTGAACTGTGCCATCTTTGGTGGCGTATCATTTATGGTACAACGTGATTACAACTTCGCCGAGTCGGTCGTTTATGGCTTTGGTTCGGGTGTAGGCTGGATGTTAGCCATCGTCGCGCTGGCGGGGATCCGCGAGAAAATGAAGTATTCAGATGTGCCACCTGCACTACGAGGATTAGGGATCACCTTTATCTCAGTAGGTCTGATGGCATTGGGCTTTATGTCTTTCTCTGGTGTGCAACTGTAAGCCGGGTAAACTGCGAGGAAAGGAATAGTCAATGGACATTATTCTTGGTGTGGTGATGTTTACTCTGATAATACTGGCGTTGGTGATGGTGATTTTATTCGCCAAATCGAAGCTGGTACCAACCGGAGACATCACAATCGATATTAATGACGATCCTGAAAAAGCGATCGTCACTCAGCCAGGCGGAAAACTGCTTGGCGCACTGGCTGGTGCTGGTGTATTTGTGTCTTCTGCCTGTGGTGGCGGTGGTTCATGCGGTCAATGTCGTGTGAAGATTAAAGAAGGCGGTGGTGACATTCTACCGACCGAGCTTGATCACATTACCAAAGGTGAAGCGCGTGAAGGTGAGCGTCTATCGTGTCAAGTTGCTATTAAGCAAGATATGAAGATTGAGCTGCCAGAAGAGATCTTTGGTGTGAAGAAGTGGGATTGTGAAGTTATTTCTAACGATAACCAAGCCACGTTTATCAAAGAGCTTAAATTACGTATTCCAGATGGTGAATCGGTACCTTTCCGTGCCGGTGGTTATATTCAAATTGAGGCGCCACCACACCACATTAAGTACTCGGATTTTGATATTCCTGAGGAATACCGTGAAGACTGGGAGAAGTTCAACCTTTTCCGTTACGAGTCTAAGGTAGATGAAGACATTATTCGTGCGTACTCCATGGCTAACTACCCTGAAGAAGAGGGTATTATCATGCTTAACGTACGTGTGGCGACGCCACCACCGCGTAACCCAGACGTGCCACCGGGTCAGATGTCTTCTTACATTTGGTCATTAAAGCCTGGTGACAAGTGTACTATCTCGGGTCCATTTGGGGAGTTTTTCGCCAAAGACACTGACGCGGAGATGGTCTTTATCGGCGGTGGTGCAGGTATGGCGCCAATGCGCTCACATATCTTTGACCAGCTCAAACGCCTTAACACGGATCGTAAGATGACGTTCTGGTATGGCGCGCGGTCTAAACGTGAAATGTTCTACGTTGAAGATTTCGATATGCTCCAAGAGCAAAATGAGAACTTCAACTGGTATTGCGCACTGTCCGACCCGCTACCAGAAGATAACTGGGAGGGTGATACTGGCTTTATCCACAATGTGCTTTATGAAAACTATCTGAAAGACCACGAAGCACCGGAAGACTGCGAGTATTACATGTGTGGGCCACCAATGATGAACGCTGCCGTGATTGGTTTGCTTAAAGATCTTGGTGTTGAAGACGAAAACATCATGTTGGATGATTTCGGCGGATAGGCACTGATTGTTCGTCTGACCTTGTAATGGCTGGCCCAAGGGCCAGCCATTTTACGTATAAACCTGATGTCGAAGGACACCACTATGAAGAAGTTTTGGTTACGCTGTGCAACAGTCGTTGCCGTGGTTGCAGGCCTTGTCGGTTGTGAGCGCGCCCCTGAGCTTGTGCATCTTACGGGCGAGACGATGGGGACCTATTATTCGATCAAATATATCGCGACGGACGCTACTCCCTCGCAGGATGTCGTTCAAGCGGCTATCGATCAGCGTTTAGAAACAGTCAACGATCAGATGTCGACTTACCGAACAGACTCCGAATTGAGTCAATTCAATCAGCACCAAGCGAACTCACCTGTTTCTGTCTCTCCAGCGACAATCACCGTGATTAACGAGGCGATTCGGCTGAATCAATTTACCCAAGGCGCGCTTGATGTCACAGTGGGGCCACTGGTTAACCTTTGGAGTTTTGGGCCAGAAAAGCGGCCGGAGACTATTCCCAGTGATGAAGAGATAGCGTCACGGATGGCGATGACGGGCTTAGAACACCTTAGTGTAGATGGGCGTCGACTCACAAAAACCAACCCTGACTTGTATGTTGACTTATCAACCATTGCGAAAGGGTACGGAGTGGATGTTGTGGCAAACTACCTTGGCGATTTAGGACTCGATAACTATTTGGTTGAGATTGGTGGTGAGTTACAATTAAAAGGTGTGAATCAAGATCAAGTGCCTTGGCGTATCGCGATTGAGAAACCGAGTGCGGGAGCGCAGTCAGTACAAGAGATCGTCGAGCCAGGCGATATGGCGGTTGCTACATCTGGCGACTATCGCAACTACTTTGAAAGTGATGGTATGCGTTATTCGCACATTATCGATCCTTCGACAGGACGTCCGATCAATCATCACTTGGTCTCAGTAACCGTGCTTGATCCGTCTTGTATGACGGCTGATGGCTTAGCCACGGGCTTTATGGTACTTGGGCCAGATAAAGCGATGGAATTAGCCAACAAAGCGAATATTCCTGTATTTATGGTAGTAAAAACAGACGATGGGTTTGAAGAAATCGCGTCAGAGGCGTTTAAACCTTATTTGCAGCGTTAGTGTCTTTATGTACAGCGTCAGTGCCGTTGAGGCAGTACGATGTAAAGCACGCGTAATGCGTGTTACTCGCTCAGCGCATCTCAGGGCGCTGAGCATCACGACCAATAATAGGTGAGCAATTATGTCAGTCTTTCTTATCACCTTCGCAATCTTTCTCCTTGTCATTGCGGGTATGGCGATCGGCTATATCGTTCAGCAAAAAACCATCAGCGGCAGCTGTGGTGGCTTGGGGGCGATCGGTATTGAAAAAGAGTGTGACTGCCCAGAGCCGTGCGATGCACGAAAAAAACGCGAAGCACGGGCGGAGAAAACGCGTGAGTGGAAAAAAAATCAAATCATCTAACGTGTTTTGCCAACGCGTCATTTTATAAAGCGCGTGGCTAACCCGTCTGAACTCTGATGAAAAGGCCGGAGCATGAGCAGAAAAATCATTCATATTGATATGGATTGTTTTTATGCCGCAGTAGAAATGCGCGATAATCCGGCTTTACAGTCTATTCCTTTAGCCATTGGTGGCTCTGCCGATGGACGCGGTGTCATTGCTACCTGTAATTATCCCGCGCGGCGGTTTGGCATACGTTCTGCGATGGCCACCGCTCAAGCATTAAAGCTGTGTCCCGGCTTGACAGTGATGCGTGGCGACATGGCGAAATATCGTCACATCTCTCAACAGTTGCATGCTATTTTTCATCGCTATACCGATACCATAGAACCGCTTTCCCTTGACGAAGCCTACCTCGATGTCTCTGAGACTCAATGTTATCAAAATTCTGCAACCTTAATAGCCGAAGCAATTCGGCGCGACATTCGCCATGAGTTAGGACTAACGGCCTCAGCGGGCGTGGCGCCGATTAAATTTATCGCCAAAGTAGCGTCGGATAAAAACAAACCCGATGGTATTTGCGTGGTGTCACCCGACCAAGTTGAACACTTTGTTCGCGATCTCCCTTTACAGTCTATTCCTGGTGTGGGACGGGTCACCTTGACCAAATTGCATGAATGGAATCTGTTTACCTGCCATGATATTCAAACCGCGGATCCATCAATGCTTGTCCAGCGCTTTGGTAAATTTGGTTCCGTGCTTTGGCAGCGTGCTCATGGCATTGACCGACGTGAGGTGCAAGTTGAGCGTATACGGAAATCCGTCGGAGTCGAAAAAACCTTGTCTGAGGATCTAAACTTGCTTGATGCCTGTTTGCCGTGGATTGATCGTTTATACGATGAATTGCTGACGCGATTAGAAAAAGCCGATGCAGGAGGACGAATTTGCCGGCAAGGGATCAAAATGAAGTTTAATGACTTTCAAACCACCACGGTCGCACACCGATGTGAGTCCTTGGACCGCGCCTTGTTTGATACCTTGTTACACGAAGCCTTTTATCGAGGGGAAGGGCGAGGTATTCGTCTGATTGGTTTGTCGGTTGGGTTGGGAGACGATACCGCCCCCCAACTGAGTCTACTCGGCTAGGCCGTTTTAACTGGAATCGCTTTTAAAATCGCCTGCATTTGTTGCCAATAGTGCCCAACACTATCGATATTTACTTTCTCATCGGGAGAATGCGGAAACTTAATAGTCGGACCAAATGAAATCATATCCATGTTGGGATAGGGCTGTTTAAATAGGCCACACTCTAGCCCCGCATGAATGACCATGATGTCAGGTTTACGCTGATAGATTCCTTCATAGGTATCGCGGAAAATATGCATAATCTCTGAATCGGGATCCGGTTTCCAACCTGGGTAGGCGCCTGAAAACTCGACATTAACATTCGCTAAGCTTGCCAGTGATTGCAGCATGCTTTGCACGTTTTCACGGCCTGAGTCGATCAATGAACGGATCAGAAATAAGGCGGTAATTTTATCTTCCTCAGTATTAATCACGCCGAGGTTAAGTGATGTTTCGACCACGCCAGGGACATCATCACTCATTCTCACTACCCCGTTAGGCGCAGCATTTAAGGCCGCTAATAAACGTGATTGGACGGCGCGTGTGAGGGGATCAGTTGCATTGTCAGTGGATTCCATTACCAAGGTCACTTGCTCTTCCAAGCGGCCTAACTCGTCTTGTAGCAGCGTCGCGAACCGGTCAACAGCGCCAGCCAGTGCGTCTTTTTGCGATGCAGGCACGGCAATATCGGCAAACGCTTCACGAGGAATGGCATTGCGTAATGTACCACCACGTATCGCGAGTAGGCTCATGTCGACATTATCAAGATGATGGCTCAGGAAACGGGCTAATAATTTATTGGCATTCGCTCGGCCCGTGTGAATATCCACGCCCGAGTGGCCCCCTTTTAATCCTTTAATGCCAATCGTAAAGCGTGCCAGATCTCCCTCTATCGCTTGTCGCTCGAGTGGAAAATGCATACTGGCATCCACGCCACCCGCGCAGCCCATGTACACTTCCCCTTCTTGCTCTGAGTCGGTATTGAGCAGTATGTCACCTGTTAGCCAGCCTGCTTCAAGCCCAAACGCGCCATCCATACCTGCTTCTTCGTTGGTGGTGAGTAATACTTCAAGTGGACCGTGCTCGATATCATCGGCATCGAGAACAGCAAGGCAGGATGCCATCCCCATACCGTTATCCGCACCTAACGTGGTGCCATCGGCAGTTACCCACTCCCCATCCACATAGGGACGAATAGGATCACGGGTAAAATCGTGATCAGTATTTTCATTCTTCTGAGGCACCATATCGAGGTGGGCTTGTAAGACTACGCCCTTGCGATTCTCCATGCCGGGAGTGGCTGGTTTACGAATGAATAGGTTACCGGCGTTATCTTGACGAACCGCTAAACCACGTCCCTTTGCCCAATCGATAATAAACTGGGCTAACTGTGACTCATGATAAGAAGGATGAGGGATAGCACAGATTTGGTCGAAAAACGCCCAAACAGGGCGCGGTGATAATTGGCTAATGTCAGACACGATAAACTCCATTATATTTTATGGTTGACCTTTTATGCAGCAGGTCTCACTGAAATGGAAAAACAAACCCAAGCATATCACTGTCGCTATCACGGCAACAGACATGGATAAAAACCCGCTATGCCAATCAAACTAGGCGTTATTATTG
>NZ_MUFG01000031.1:0-35656 GCF_001996065.1 Salinivibrio sp. MA351
GTATATTGACGATATAAATTGCTGCAGACGCTCAGAATCAGGCGCATCAAACAGTTCTTTCGGGTTGCCCTGCTCTTCCACTAATCCTTGATGCAAGAACATCACATGATTAGAGACATCACGCGCAAAACTCATTTCATGGGTTACCACCAACATGGTGCGCCCTTCCTCGGCCAGTGAACGCATCACGCCCAACACTTCCCCCACTAACTCGGGGTCAAGCGCGGAGGTTGGCTCATCAAACAGGAGTACTTCTGGCTCGACGGCAAGCGCTCGTGCAATGGCAGCACGCTGCTGCTGGCCGCCTGACAAGTGGCCGGGATAGTAGTCACGGCGCTCGTATAAGCCAACCCGATGGAGAAAGGCTTCAGCATCTTCAATCGCTTTTGCTTTGGGCACGCCGAGCACATGCACTGGCGCTTCTATCACATTTTGCAGCACCGTCATGTGCGACCATAGATTGAACCCCTGAAACACCATCGCCAGACGAGAGCGAATGCGCTGTACTTGTTTATCGCTGACGGGCACCGGATCGCCTGCACGGTTATTTTTCATTTTGATCAATTCACCATTGACCCAAATTTCACCGCCAGTAGGGGTTTCAAGTAAGTTAATACAGCGCAAAAAGGTACTTTTACCAGACCCGGAAGACCCGATAATCGAGATGACGTCGCCGCGGTGGGCATCGAGTGAAATGCCTTTGAGCACTTGATGCTGCCCAAAGCTTTTTTTAAGTGACTTAACCTGTAGCGCTACTGCATCCGTCATGCGCTAACTCCTATCATCCGTGATAATTATTGTATTGAGTTTATCAATTGAAAATATCACCCCTTCTCTTGAGGAGCAACATTTTGTTAACCTTTAAATCTGTTTTATTATAGTCACTATTACTGCATAAAAAGTCAAATGCAATATTTAATGCTGAAAAAATGAACACTCAGTATCTGGGCGACTACCCGCGATGCCTGAGTCCTCAACCACAATAAGTGTAGAGGCAAACGCAAGAAAAAAGATTGTTTTTATTGATAAAGACAAAATAAAAAGGAGGATAAAAGAGGATAAAGATGCAATTGATTTTATTTTTGCGACAAAACACAGGTGACAAAACTGTGAACAAAAAGGCGTTTCTTTTCTATTAGAAGACAGTCTTGTACTCAATAATAGACATCTGCTGGATCGGATTACGAGGTGCGACTGTCACGCCGTGTTGCACGTTTTGCTTTAAGCAGTTCAAGCGTGTCTCGCCAGCGATCGACAAGCTCAGACGGATCCTTGCTTTGCCATTGGTCAAGCGCATAGTCGGCAAGCGTGTAGTCGCCCGCTTTAATCGCGCTAATGGCCAACCACTACCAAAGCATCTTGTCGTCTTTCAACCCATAAGACAGTGCCACTTGCGCCGTATCAATGACCTCTTTCCAATGGCCTAATTGATAAGCCAGCATTACCTGCAACTTCAACGTCTGTTTATCCGGCTGGGTTAAATTCACTTCACTAATTCGATTCAGAGCCGCTACACGCTGATTATTTTTGATCAGACATTGCACCATAAATAACTGCTCATCACGCGTTGCTACACGGTCAAGCTGCTGTAGCCCCTGCTGCCAGTACAATAACGCCTGCTCAGCCTCGTTGGAATCAAGTCGAGAAACAGCAATCGCTCGGTATAGCGCAATATCCGCCCTGGCCCTTGCTAAATATTGCCGAGCAGTGCGATGCGTCCCCGCTTTAACATGCGCACGCGCGGCTTGCTCGAGCCACTTGGGCGCCACATCAGCCGCATTCACGAACTGATCAAACGTCGCCGCCGCCGCACCATAACGTGACAACGCCATTTCACTCAGCGCTTTTGTTTGCAATACAAAGGCATCAAGTGCGTCGAGTTCTTGAAGCTGGTTGGCATAATCAATCGCCACATCAAATCGCGACAAAGAATAAGCAGCCTGCATCGCAAGACGGCCTGAGGAGGGGGATAAATGATGGTGCTCACTGAGTTGGCGCGCATAATTTAACACCTCATCATATTGATTGACCCGATAGGCCAAACGGATCACGGCAGCAAGCGCATCCGCTTCGCTGGCTTCTGACAGTGAGTTCAATGCTAACGCGTTTTGATAGGCACGATAAGCTTCGGCACGCTGATTAAGATAGAGATAGCTGATGCCCTGTAAGCGCCAGAGTTCGGCGCGCTGCGGTGACACAAGCTTTTGATCGCCTTGCTGCGCCAGTAACGCCGCTGACAACTTCAGGGCTTGCTGATAATTTCCGCGCTCGATAGAGGCACTTACGTCCGCTATTTCTGCCGCCTGCGCCGTCGCGAATGACAGTAAAAACAGAAGCATCATTGCAAGTCGACGACTAACAGAAACAAGCATTCGAGACTCAAAGGGAAACAAACATAAGCATCGCAACATGAAAATCCATTTTTAGAAGACAACACCTCGACTATAACCTATCTTTTTTATTCACTACAGCGAACAAACGTTTGCTGTCTTTATTTGTTAACATGCGCTCACAACAAACCCGACGAAACGACACACAATAACGCCGTTATCTTGCTGTTTTGTGGCACATATTTATCGTCCTTATTGGTAATTAAATTACAAAATAGCGACTTTAGTGGGATTGTGAACGCGATAAGGGGTCTAGAATCTCGGTAAACACCGGCGTAGCACGTAAAAAAATTACACGGTAATGATCTAAGTCAACATTCGGGAATCACCCTGTTGTTAGCATGCTGATAACGAAACAGAACACGGCCACAAGGCCAGCGTTAAAAATAAACCAAGACTGGCTAAGTCGCTGTTTCGAAAGCTTTTGCTTTCTGTAGACGAGGAAATTATGGCAACACATGCTCAAGACCGCAGTGTGAGTCACGATGAAAAGAGCGAATATCAAAAGAAGCACAAGCCGGCTTCTTCATTTGCCTCCCGGGCTGACTACCTGAATCACGAACTACAAATTATGCGTCCGCGCCGTTGGGGCTTGAACCTGCCTGGCCGTGACTTCCGTTTTGAAATTGAGGATCTTGTTCCCGCGCTGGCCGGTACCATCGGCATTATCGCTATGTATTCTGCAGTGATGATGTCATGGGCTGAGGGGCTAACCGCCGCGTGGGATCATGTGACTTTAGGTAAAGCGTTTGCTGTTGAGGTCGCGCGGGTTGAAATGCTTATCCCCGCACTCCTTTTTTGTGTCCTTTTATGCGGATTTATCAATCCACGCGCTAACCTGGCCGGTAACCATGGGCCAATGATCCCGCTTGTCGGGACCATCGCGCTCGCCGGCGCACATCCTCTCGCCTTGGGGATCCTAATCGGTGCCTTTGGCTTGATACTCAGTTATGTCAAAGGCGGGTCTAAATTAGTGAACCTAACCAGCCAAGGGGTAGCGGGTGGCTTGCTGATTTTCTTGGGCTTTGGCGGGGCAAAAGGTCAAATTGAGAGCCTACTAGCCTGGGGTGCTGCCATTGATATGGGCTATATATCCATTGTCATTCTGGCCGTATCCATTGTGATTTATGCCTTTTTAGCTCGCATTGGTAAACGCTGGTTAGCGATTCCTGTCTGTGCCGTTACCGGTGGATTGATTGCTACCGCATTAGGTGCCGGCTCATCACTAGAGTTTGTGACACAACCGGGTGTGCCAAACCTAAACCCGGTTTACTGGTGGGGATCAACCGAGCAAGGTTGGCAAATGGGCTTACCAACCCTATCGCACTTTCTTGCGTCACTACCATTTGCTCTGCTCGCGGTAGCGATGTGGTCGCCAGACTTTCTTGGTCACCGTATTTTCCAGGAACTTAATTACCCGAAAAAGGCCGAAAAGGTATTGATGGACGTGGATGACACCATGACAGGGTGTTCTATCCGCCAAATCGTTGGGGCATCAGTCGGTGGGGGTAATATCACATCCTCATGGGGCACTTATATGATTCCTGCAGCGATTGCTCGTCGCCCGATTCCTGGCGGGGCCATTGTCCTCGGTCTGTTATGTATTGCGGTTGCGTTGATTGGTTATCCAATGGATGTAGCAACCTGGCCACCGGTGATGACCATTGCACTATTATCAGGTGTGTTCCTGCCGCTTCTTGAAGCAGGGATGCAAATGGTTAAAGACGCGAAGTCTAGCCAATCAGCCGGTATTTGTATTTTCGCCTCCATGGCTGTTAACCCAGTCTTTGGTTGGGCAGTCACTATGCTCTTGGACAACAACGGTCTTATCGGCGATAAAGAGCGTCCTGGTACGCTATCGACCATCGATCGTCTGGTGATTCCAACCGCCACAGTGATCATTTGTGTGGCTGCTATGTTGGCAGTCGGAATGATTCCCGGCATTCCACCTTTATTGTAATAACACGGCCCCGCTTTCGGGCGGGGCATCCGGATAAATCGATGGGTCACAGCGTCAGCCATACTGACACAACACTATGACTGGCCTTGGTCCCAACACATGTCTTTTTGAAAAGAGAACAGGTAGGTGCAACATGTCTGAGCACAATTCCAATGCATGGGAAGGATTTGTTGAAGGTAACTGGAGCAAAGCCGTTGACGTTCGCGACTTCATCCAAAAAAACTATACCCCTTATGAGGGTGACGAATCATTCCTAGTTTCTGAGCCAACTGACGCGACTCGCCAACTGTGGGCGCGCGTGATGGAAGGCATCAAGCAAGAAAACGCGACGCATGCCCCGGTTGATTTTGATACGTCTGTGGTTTCTACCCTGACCTCTCATGATGCCGGCTACATTGAGAAAGATCTGGAGCAGATTGTTGGTCTACAGACCGACGCACCGCTAAAACGCGCTATGCTGCCTAATGGCGGTATCCGTATGGTTCAAAGTTCGTGTGACGCATACGGCCGCGAACTGGATCCGCAAGTAAAGAAAACCTTCACCGAACATCGTAAGACTCACAACCAAGGGGTTTTCGATATTTACACCCCTGACATCCTCAAGTGTCGTAAGTCAGGCATTTTGACAGGTCTACCTGATGCTTATGGCCGTGGCCGTATCATCGGTGACTACCGTCGCGTTGCTTTATACGGCATCGACTTCCTGATGGCGGACAAAAAAGCGCAATTCGATTCTCTACAAGAGAAATTTGAAAGCGGCGAAGATCTGCAAATGACCATGCAACTGCGTGAAGAAATTGCAGAACAACACCGCGCGTTGGGCCAATTGAAAAAAATGGCAGCGTCTTACGGCTGTGATATTTCTCGCCCAGCAGAAAACGCAAAAGAAGCGATTCAGTGGACCTATTTCGGTTACCTGGGTGCGGTTAAAACACAAAACGGCGCGGCAATGTCGCTCGGTCGTACGTCTACCTTCCTTGATATCTACCTACAGCGTGATGTTGAAGCCGGTAAACTCACAGAAGAACAAGCGCAAGAGCTGATTGACCACTTCGTCATGAAACTGCGTATGGTACGCTTCCTGCGTACGCCTGAGTATGATGATCTCTTCTCTGGCGACCCAATTTGGGCCACCGAATCTGTTGCCGGTATGGGCCTAGACGGACGTACTCTGGTTTCTCGTACCAGCTTCCGTTTCCTAAACAGCCTGTACACCATGGGCCCAAGCCCAGAGCCAAACATCACAGTGCTTTGGTCTGAGCAACTGCCTGAAGGCTTCAAAAAGTTCTGTGCCAAAGTGTCTATCGATACCTCGTCTATCCAGTACGAGAACGACGATCTGATGCGCACTGACTTTGAATCTGACGACTATGCGATCGCTTGTTGCGTATCACCGATGATCGTTGGTAAGCAAATGCAGTTCTTTGGCGCCCGTGCCAACTTGGCTAAAACGCTCCTTTATACCATCAACGGTGGTATTGACGAGAAGCTGAAAATCCAAGTTGCACCAGAGCATCCAGCGATGACTGACGAAGTGCTGGACTATGACAAAGTCATGGACCGCATGGATCACCTAATGGATTGGTTAGCGAAACAGTACGTGACTGCGCTGAACAGCATCCACTTCATGCATGACAAGTACAGCTATGAAGCGGCATTGATGGCCTTCCACGATCGTGATGTTTATCGCACCATGGCCTGTGGTATTGCGGGTCTATCGGTTGCTGCTGACTCATTGGCCGCAATCAAGTACGCAAAAGTGAAGCCAGTTCGTGACGAAGACGGTATTGCTATCGACTTTGATATCGAAGGTGAATACCCAGCGTTTGGTAACAACGATGAGCGTGTTGATGCGATTGCCTGTGACCTGGTTGAACGCTTCATGAACAAAATCCGCTCACTGAGAACTTACCGTGATGCGGTTCCGACTCAGTCTATCCTAACGATCACCTCAAACGTGGTATACGGTAAGAAAACCGGTAATACGCCAGATGGTCGTAAAGCGGGTATGCCATTTGGTCCAGGTGCGAACCCAATGCACGGCCGTGATGAGAAAGGTGCGGTTGCGTCACTGACCTCTGTCGGTAAACTGCCATTTGCTCACGCTAAAGACGGTATTTCTTATACCTTCTCTATTGTGCCAAATGCTTTGGGTAAAGACGAAAACACCCAACGCGCGAACTTGGCGGGCTTAATGGATGGTTACTTCCACCATGAAAGCGGTCAAGAAGGCGGCCAGCACCTGAACGTGAACGTGATGAACCGTGAAATGCTACTAGACGCGATGGAAAACCCTGAGAACTATCCTCAGCTGACTATCCGTGTTTCTGGTTACGCGGTACGTTTTAACTCGCTGACTAAAGAGCAGCAACAAGACGTCATTACACGTACCTTCACGTCTTCACTGTAATATGTAGCGATAAAGCGTACGCGATACGCTAATAAAAAAACCGCCGGCAAATGCTGGCGGTTTTTATTTGGGTTACACTTCAAAATGATCCAGTTGTCTGTCCAACTCTCGTGCAGAATCTGCCAACAGCTGGCTTTGCTCTGCCAGGTGAGAAGCCGCCCCACTGACTTCGTTCGCTGAGTTATGAATGTTGCTGACGTTTTGGTTCATTTCTTCAGACACCGTCCCCTGCTCTTCGGCCGCCGCCGCAATCTGTACCACGCGATCGTTAGAGCCATGTAGCGCACTCACCATATCTTTAAGCTGCTGCTGAGTTTCAAGCGCGGTTTCTACACTCGCTTCACTGGACGTATGGCTTGATTTCATCGCCTCTGCCGCTTCAATCGCGTTATTGGTCAGCGCTTCTATCGTGCCTTGGATTTGCGTGGTTGATTTTTGCGTACCTTGCGCCAGCGAGCGTACTTCATCGGCCACCACCGCAAAGCCACGACCTTGCTCACCGGCACGTGCCGCCTCAATCGCCGCGTTTAGGGCCAATAGATTGGTCTGCTCAGAGATCCCTTGAATAACCGTCGCGACATCACTGATCTCCATCACGCCTTGCTTGACCTGATTGACCAATTTATCTGCCCCAGCGATACGTTCGGCAACTTCACGGATACTGGCTACCGTGCTATCCAATTTATGATTGCTATCTTCCGCCATCGAGGAAATATCATTCGTGGCTTGCGCAGTTTGTTCTGCGTGATCCGCGACATCAGCGACAGTTGCTGTCATTTCGTTCATCGCCGTTGCCAGTTGCTCGAGTTGCGCGCGCTGAGATTGAATACTTTGTGCACTCTGCTCACTCGCTGATGCAATCGACGACGCCATAGTAGAAGACTGCTTCGCCTCATCATGGGCAACACGCATAGCTTCACGAACACTCCCCATGGCTGTATCCATACGCCGCGCCAATTTACCGATTTCATCATGACGGGTATAGCCGCACTCAATGCGTAAGTCCCCACCCGCAATCCGATCAAACTTTTCGACCAATTCATCTAACGGCACAACGATGTCGCGACTGACAAACGCACCACAAACTAATAGGATCACCCCCGCGATAAGCGTTAACCCACCAATTTGCCACGCTGACTGGATAAACTGCGCTTCAATATCGCTCACATGAGTGCCCGAGCCAATAATCCAGTTCCAACCATTTACGCGTTTCACATAAGAGATTTTGGGCTTCATCTCACCTTCCGGTGAGCGCCAAGTATAATCCAATACACCGCCTTGTGACCCTTTGCTCACTGTTACCATTTCTCGCCAATGGTGCTTGCCGTCGCCATCGGTCAAACTGTTCGCACTGGTGCCATTCAACTTGGGCTTTATCGGGTGGTTAACAATCGTGAGATCAGGCTTGAGCACCCAAAAATAGTTATCGCCGTCATAACGAAGCTGGTTCAGTTGCGCGATCGCCTGCGTTTTAGCTTCCTCTTCGCCGATTCTTGACGCCTGCTGACGGTAATAATTCACCACACTTTGCGCCACTTCTATATTGGCCCTTAGCGAAGCGGTTCGCTCAGCATAAGCTTGATCACGCTCTTTTTGGATAGTGAACATACTGATCGCAACCAGCAATGCAATGGCTATCAACATGAGCGCAACAAGCTTATTTTTCACTCTCAGATCACTGATTTTTTTCATTATATACCCTAGCGTTTGCTGTTGATCCTAGCCTGATACTCGGCTCTATTAAGCTCACATGCAGCCTGAAAGGCCATATATGGGTAACTCTGCATGTCGCACGTTAGTTTGGACAAAAAGGCCAGAAGACACAAAAACAACATGGAGATTATCTGGATTAGCTCTCATTGTGCTGGCATAGAAAACTGGAACTGTGATCAACCCAAAGACAGAGGTGTAACACCACAGCAACGTTCACAAAGAGAGTGCGAAAAAGAGGGGAATTTCCTTACGTTGAGGCCGGTTTTTGTAATAAAATGACAGTATCGCAATTCGCAGTCTGGAGACAGTTATGTCGGCAATTGGTCGCATCCATTCCTTTGAATCTTGTGGGACCGTAGATGGCCCTGGGATACGTTTTATTGTCTTTATGCAAGGCTGCTTGATGCGGTGTAAGTATTGCCATAATCGCGATACTTGGGACACTCACGGCGGGAAAGAAGTCACTGTCGATGAGATCATGAAAGATGTATTGGCCTATCGCCACTTCATCACCGCATCAGGCGGTGGGGTCACCGCATCGGGCGGCGAAGCTATGTTACAGCCAGAGTTTGTCCGAGACTTTTTCCAGGCCGCGCAAGCCAAAGGTATTCATACCTGCTTAGACACCAACGGCTATATCCGTAAGCACACGCCCGTGATTGATGAAGTGCTTGATGCAACCGATTTGGTCATGCTGGATCTAAAACAGCTCAATGATGAGGTTCATGAAGACTTAGTAGGCGTATCGAATCGCCGCACGCTCGATTTTGCCAACTACTTGCACAAAATTGGACAAAAAACCTGGATTCGTTACGTCGTAGTGCCCGGTTATACGGATGACGATGATTCCGCGCACCGCTTAGGTCAGTTCATTAAAGGCATGGACAATATCGAAAAGGTGGAATTACTCCCCTATCACCAGCTTGGTGAACATAAATGGGAAGCGCTGGGTTACGAATATGAGTTAAAAGACGTGGGCACACCATCAAAAGAAATGATGGATAACGTCAAAAACATTATTGCCAGTTATGGTCATAACGTCATGTATTAATCCGACGCACCTCTGCGCACCACCCATCAGCCGGTCACCTTGTGGCCGGCTTTTTTCGCGTCTTTATACTTTTTTCACGTCGTTATACCTCTGTCTCGCGACTTACATCTCGCGCCGGCGGGCTTTGGTCATCCTAATGGCTTCACGAATAATACAGTCACGCAAAGGGTTATCTGCGCCATCCGCTCGCCAGATAAAAGACAGTGTCCGACGCATATTGAGCTCCGGCACGTTCAGCGCCACCAGCTCCTCGCGTTCAATCCACTTTTCAACATCTAAATAGGGCAAGCAGCTTAGGTAATTGGAGTTAGCCACCAAAGTACGCAACACAGGCACCTGCTCATATTCTCGCCGCACATCAAGATCTTCAATAACACCATGAATCGCACTATCAAAACTATGTCGTGTCCCGGCACCCGGCTCTCGCAATACCCACTGCGCTTGTTCAAGTTGCGCCAAGCTTACCTGATCACGCTGCGCATAAGGATGGTGCTTGCCCGCCACGACCACAAGGTGGTCATGGCACCATACCTGCTGCTTTAAGCGGCTATCATCGCAACGCCCCTCAATGATCCCCAAGTCGTGCTGATAACGGCGCACACTATCAATGACTTTCTCGGTGTTTTTCACGGTAAAGTCGATTCGCAGCTCGGGGAAATCACTATCAATAATACTGATAAGGTCTGGAATAAGGTGTTCTGCTGCGGTTTGACTGGCAATTAAGGCAATATCGCCACTGATAATGTGCTGTCCATCAAACCCTGCCTCAATCTGTTGCGCATCAAACAAGAGTTGGCGTGCTTTGGGTCGCAACCAGGCTCCCCAGTAGGTGAGCTGCATTTGCTTGCCTTGCCGCTCGAATAATGGCCGCCCTAACAACTTTTCTAGCTGCGACAGGGCCATACTGGTAGCCGACTGCGTCAACGCTAACTGGTCGGCCGCTCGGCTTACACTGCCGGTCGCGGCGATCGCTTCAAACACAGCCAACTGTTTCAATGAGTACCGCATCCAGGCTCCTTACTGTCTGGCTTTAATGGCAATACCCTATCAATTTTTATGATTCTTACCCTAAGCAATATCAATTTTACTCCTGATAGAGAGAAGAATAGGCTGGTTTTATTCACATTACGTCTAAAAAGGAGTACAACCTGTATGTTGACCTGTCTTTACCCTCGGGCAAATAGTGCCGACAGAGGAGACAACGCATGGTAAGTCCTACCCCAATTAAAACGGAGGGCCCCGCTGCATTGCTTGCCAACGCTGAAGCCTATGCAGAGAGTAAAACCCATAAATCGACCCGGATGGCGATTGGGCTAGCCATGATGGCCGGCTTATTTATCGGACTGGCTTTCGTGTTCTACCTCACGGTAACCACGGGCAGTAACGCCGGCTGGGGAATGACCCGGTTGATGGGCGGGCTTGCCTTTAGCATGGGCTTAATATTGGTGGTGCTTGGCGGTGCAGAGCTATTTACCAGCACAGTGTTGTCTATGCTGGCGCGTGCCAATGGCAAGATCTCCACCCGCGGCCTGCTCTATACCTGGGCAAGAGTGTATTTCGGCAACTTGTGCGGCGCCCTACTGTTGGTGTTTATCGTGATGGTGGCAGGGCTATACCAACTTGACGATGGGCAATGGGGATTAAACGCATTACACGTGGCCCAACACAAGCTACATCACAGTTGGATACAAGCCTTTGCGTTAGGGGTGTTGTGTAACTTGCTGGTTTGTCTGGCAATTTGGATGACCTTCACGTCGCAAAATCCACTGACCAAAGCAGTGATGGTGATTCTTCCCGTGGCCATGTTTGTCAGCACCGGCTTTGAGCACAGTGTCGCCAATATGTTCATGGTGCCACTGGGGATGAGCATTGCTACTTTCGCGCCCGACAGTTTTTGGCAAGCAGTAGGGAGTTCACCGGCTGCCTTCAATGACCTTAACCTGATCCAGTTTATCAGTGCCAATTTAATCCCCGTCACGCTCGGCAATATTGTCGGCGGCGCTGGCCTTGTCGGCATGGGGTACTGGCTGATTATTAATCCAGAGAGAGAAAACAAAACAGCGCAAATTTCTTCATTGACGCTACCGTCTGCGAATTATTCTGAGAGACCCACTATGACCCAAGAAACCTTAACCATTGAAAAAAACATGAAGCCTGCCCACTGTGCCTTGCAAAGCCATCAGTTTGTGGCCGATGCATTAGAGCAACTCAACCGCTATCAGTTGCAAGGCGCGCCTGTCGTCGATAAACAAAATGAATTGGTTGGCTTTTTCTCGGTGCAAGATGTCTTTGTTGATTTATGGTGGAACGATTACCAACCCGACATGGACACCAAAGTCGAAGATTTAATGCGCACGGAGGTGCAAACCGTTGAGGCAGACCAATCCGTGATTGAACTGGCGCAGTACATGAGCATTGACAACCAAGTGTTGTATCCGGTCAGTGATGCGGGCATTGCCACGCGCTTTACCACCCAATCCGCACTAGAGCGCGCGAAAACACAAACACTGTCTAGACCGCACGTTTATCCTGTCATGAAAGACAACATCTTGGTTGGCGTCATCAGCCGCTCAGATGTGGTTCGAGCTTTGGCACCGTTATACGGCAACGCCATGGATATTCTCCCTGCCGATGCAAAAGAAGGACTTGTTAGCGCCTAACCAAAACTAAAAACACGCCTCAGAACGGTTCTGAGGCGTGTCATGTTAGCTCCCCGACGTTGTCAGGCGGCACTCAAGTTAGGCATTTTCCGACGCCCTCTCAGATACGCGATCCACATATATACCGCCGTACTAAGCAAGCAACTGGCCAAGTACATCATCAACCCTTGCTCACCAGAAAATGCTTGATGCGCCAATACCGGACCACTGACGGATCCAACACTGTACGCGAGTAGAAGCGCCTCAGTGGCCGCGACAATTTTCCCCGGCGCCAGCGCGGCACACGCATAAGCAATCGCAATGGGATAAATGGCAAACACGGCGCCACCAAGCATCACGAGCCCGACGCCAAGCCACCCGTTGCTGTTAGCAAGTATAATGATGGCTACGGCAAGCAATCCCACCACACAGAAATAGAACATCAACAGGACTCGATTCACTCTGGTCGAGATTGCACCTAATAACGGCTGAACGCCCATGCCGCCAACAATGACTAACGCCATCATTGCTCCAATCTGTTGATGATCGTCAACACGTTCAGCAAGATAAAGGGGTAATAGACCATAGATCGCGCCTAAGGTGAGCCCCGACACAATGCAGGCGATATAGGCAGCTTTACGAATGGCTTTTAAGGTGCCTGTGTGCTCAATAGGGCCCATCATCGCTTGCGACGGCTCACCATGGCGCATAAATAAGGGCACGATAATCGCCGCCGTGACCAAACTACCAATCAACCAATACGGCTGAGCACCTGTCACACCAACATAACCGACGCCCAGCTGACCCAAGGCATTACCACCATATAAAGCGGCCATATAAAAGCCTAAACGCTTAGCCCGTTGACGCTCTGAATCGGCGATCAATAACCATGATTCAATCGCGACAAACACCCCTGCGACCGCAATACCGGCCACAAATCGTGACACTAACCATATCCCCTGCGCTTTGATCGTTGCCATCGCGGCAATAGACAGCAGCAGCACACTCATAAACAGCACTAATGCCTGTCGATGCCCCATCCGCGCGACGATACGTGCACTCCACAAAGCACCAAACAATAATCCTGCATAAAAGGCACTCGCCAGCCAGGCGGCCAGTTCAGCCGGCATCCCAAGCGGCATTAACGCCAATGGAATCAAGCTCATCAAATAGCCACTCGCGACCGCAAATGCCGTTAAGCTCACTAATGGCACCCATGGAAACACAGACAGGGCCATGCCGCTGCCATTTTGTGCAGAGGATAGATTATTCATGACAGTTCGTTCAATTCTCAGATAAGTGGCACGGACGGCCGGGGCCGCTAATATGTGCCATTATTTGAGATAAATACAGCGAACGTTTTTATTGGTCTCAATAAGAAAATTTAATGGATAGAATCCATTAATACCCAAGCGGTGTGCCATCAACGCTCTGGCGACAAATACTCTCTGTCATAAAAGGTGCGTAACCAATGGGGGCGATACACCGCCATCACCGTCACCGCCATGCCGTTAAGCAGCGCCTCGGGGAACCACATCAATAGTGCAATTTGCAGGTAGTTATGCACAATTTCATGCCAGCTGTGACGATCGGCAGCCCAATACCAGAGCGAGGTCACCGATAACTGGAACACAATGGTCAGCGCCGCACCGATAAACGCCGCAATAAAAATATAGATAAAAAGGTGGCGGGTTAAATACTGGTAGCTCAGCGCAAAAATCGCATAACTGAATACAATAGGCAGTATCGCCGTGGTAAGCGCCGTCATCCCCATATCAGCGACGGGGACAAAACCAAAAAGCCCCATCAGTGCCAACGGCACGGTGGTAATCCAAATGGCAATGCGCCAACCATGGCATAAGGCTAACGTGGTCACGCCCAGAAAGTGGATATCGAGCCCCTCTTTGATCCCCGCCTGCAACGCCCAAAGCGCAAACAGCACCACCGCCGATGAAAACGCTAAATGCTGATAACCCACTTCCTGGCGCAGTTTAGGAAAAAACTCACGTGGATAGGTTCCATATAATACCCCTGCCCAGCCTAACCAACCTATCCATTGCCAACCACTGACATCAGCCCACTCAAACATAACGTCCCCTTCATGAACGATCTTTTACCCAATCCCTTACGCGGGTGAAAAACGTGCTACGGACATAGCTCAGATCAAGATTTCAGCGATAAAGAGCTGCTAATCTCTGTCCATACCCTCATCGTTTGATGAACGACTATTGTAACTTCGAGAGTTAAGAGGCCAACCGCAATGGATATGACCCCTGCACAACGTTTAATTTTATCTAACCAGTACCAGTTAATGTGCCACCTCGATCCCTCTAATGGCGAAAAGTACCGTCGCCTGCAAACCATCATTGAGCGCGGCTACGCGTTGCAAATGGCCGAGGTGATCAGCCAGTTTGAAGCACTCTGCGAAACCCAATGCCGCGAAGTGATTGATATCATGGAAATGCACCATGCGATGCAGGCCTCTTATCACCTCCTTGACGATACCAACCAAGCGGCATTATCGCCACGTCGCGTGCAGTTCTGGGGCTTCGACGCAGCAACCGAAGGGGCTTTGGTGCATTATGTGCGCTTTTTAGTCGATACTGAGGGGCTCTATCCGCAGTTTGATCAAGGGGAGCACTGCTTTAACAGTCAAATGCCAATGCGTGACAAATACCGTCGTATGCTCGACGTTTGGCGTCAGTGCCCGCGTCAATTTCACTTAAGCCTAACCGAGATCGAAAAGATCCTCGCCGCCTAGTGAAAGGGAAAAGGTAACAATGCAGCCGTCCTTGTGGGCGGCTTTTTGATTTCTCACGGCGCAAACTTGTCGAACGTCACACAAGCCCGTACCCTTAAGCGCATCAAAGACAAGACACAGACTCTGCCATGATTTATCGATGCCCGCTATGCCAACAGCCCCTGCAAGCCAAGCCACGTGGTGCTTATTGCGCTGCCAATCATCAATTTGATCGCGCCAAAGAGGGCTACCTCAACCTATTACCGGTGCAATTTAAACGCTCCAAAGATCCGGGCGACAATAAAGCCATGACTCAAGCCCGCCGCGCATTTTTAAACGCTGGCCATTATGCGCCCATGCGCCAAGCGATGATTGATGCCCTCACCCAGGCACTGAATGGCGAGCACCAGACGATCTTGGATGTGGGCTGTGGTGAAGGGTATTACACCCACGCCATCGCCGATCAGACAGCCGCACAACAGTGGTCTATTTATGGGCTGGATATCGCCAAAATCGCCGTGCGCTATGCCGCGAAATGGTATCCACAATGTCAGTTTTCGGTCGCCTCATCACAACGCTTGCCGTTTGCCGACAACAGCCTTGACGGTGTGGTGCGTATTTATGCGCCCTGCAATGGCGACGAGCTTGATCGTGTTATCAAGCCCGGTGGCGTTGTTGTCACCGTCACCCCAGGTCCACGTCATCTATTTCAGCTTAAGGCGGGTATCTATGATGAGGTCCGGTTACACGAAACGCCAGCAGAGGCCCTGCCCGGTTTCCAGCTTGAAAGTGAGCGCTCACTGCATTACCCGATGACATTAACAGGCGAGCAAGCCCTCACCCTGCTGCAGATGACACCGCTTGCCTGGCGCGCCTCCGATGAATGGCGTGAAACGTTAGCCAATGCCAACGGCTTTCACTGTGAAGCCGACTTTACCTTGCGTGTGTATCGTCATCACACAGAGATTGACTCGGCCAAAGGAGAAGCGTGATGCACACTTGCTCAACATGGACAAAAAAGGGCGTGATTGACCGCTTTTTGCAACTGCGCTTTTTGCCACTGCGTGCCACTCAGTGGCTATTGGCGGCCAGCTTAGTACTAAGCCCCGTCGGTGTCGCAGCGGCATCGCAACCGACATCGGCGTCTATTAATACCTTATTTGACTATCAGGTAACCACCGCCCAAGGGCAGTCACTTAGCTTGACTCAAGTGGCTGATAACGTCGAAAAAGCGGATATTGTTCTGATTGGTGAATGGCACAGCCATCCTGGGGTGCACCGTTTTCAAACCGAGTTGCTCAACCAGCTTGCCTCACGTCATTCTGTCGCGCTCTCCATGGAGCAATTCAGCCGTGATGCCCAGCCAGTGGTGAATCAATACCTTGCCGGCGACATTGGCGAAGACACGCTTAAGCGTCGAGCCAATGCATGGGACAACTACAATGGCAGCTATCGCCCGTTGATCGAGCTAGCTAAACAGCGTCAATTTGACGTGATTGCCGCTAACGCCCCTAAACGCATGGTTAGCTGTATTGGTCGACAAGGTTTGGCTTACTTAGATAAATTGCCGGACCAGCAGCGTCAGTGGTTTGCCGCGACGATTGATACCCAAGACTCACCGTATAAACGTCAGTTTAAAGCCAACATGCATCATGGTACTCCCACCCAAACCGACGATCAATTTGCCGCGCAACTCGCCTGGGATGCCACCATGGCAGAAAGCATGGTCGATTATCACGCCCGTCACCCTGATACCCAAATTGTCCACATCGCGGGCCGCTTTCATATTGCCGAAGGATTAGGAACGGCCGCACAATTAAAAGCGCGAAATCCCGACCTGACCATTGCACTGATCACCGCGGTGAGTGATCAAGCCAAGCTTGCCGACAACGCTAAGGATCTTCGCTTAAAGGTCATGCCTTTGCCCCAGCGCTGGCAGTCGATGGATGAAATGCGCGAAGCAGTCAGCCAAATGAAAGGGCAAGGCGCGCCGCAGTGTCGTTAAGCCACGCATCCATCACCGACCAATAAAAACGCCGACCCTGAGGTCGGCGTGTGTTTCCTGGGTGAGCGGCGCATTTCGGTTAGGTTAAAACCAGCGCTCTAGTGCTGCGCGATCCACTTTGAACGCCCGACTCAATGCTTGCGCTAGCTCTTTGTATCGCGGTTGGCTTTTTATCGGCTGCATCGCGTGCCCCTCACTGGTGATCTTTTGATGCAGTTCGCGATACCACCCCGCCAAAGCCGGCGGCAGCGGCGTATCACGGCGGCGTCCCAGCCACCACAGCCCCTGAAGCGGCAAGCTCAGCGCAAATAGCGCCACAATCACCGCTTGCGGCATGCCTTGTACATTGTTTGCTGCCATTTGAAGCAACACACTGATTGCGGCAATAGCAGGCATGACCTTGATCGCGAACCGCGTTATGGTGATCACACGATATTCAGGAAAAACCGGCGCTAATTCCTTTTTCATCGGCCATTCTTGCATGTATTTCTGACCGTCTTGCAGGCAGCGCCAGATTGATTTGTTCGTTGTCATACCTACCTCACTTGTTCAGTGTGACCGAAAGGGGCTGTCACTCAACTTTTACAATAAAAACTAAACAAATTGTTTAAAAACTTTAAAATTTAACCCATATCGCTCAAAAAATTTTTGTTATCTGGATCAAGTCCCGCTATCCTTAGCGCACTTTTATCATTGTTGCTCGGATTCGATTGTCTCGCAACCCAATCCGGTTGTACTCAATGGAGCGTTCACTTATCCAGGACGGATAACGATAATTCTTTCCCCGCGACAAGGCATGAGATAATTCTTTTTTGAAAAGGTAGTGTCTCAATTTGTCCACTATCCTTTTTATTCCATACACTCTGTCTCACGAAACATAGGTAGTCATACATGTCAAAGCTGGTTCTCGTACTCAATTGCGGAAGCTCCTCTTTGAAGTTCGCCATTGTCGACGCACAATCAGGCGATGAGCATCTTACCGGTCTTGCCGAATGCCTTAACCTTCCAGAAGCCCGCATTAAGTGGAAAATGGACGGTAAGCATGAAGCCCATCTGGGCAACGGCGCCGCGCACACTGAAGCCCTCACCTTCATTGTAGACACAATTCTGGCCTCGAAGCCTGAACTGGCCGAGAACTTGGGTGCTATCGGTCACCGCGTTGTTCATGGCGGTGAGCATTTTACCCAGTCAGCATTGATTACGGACGAGGTGCTCAAAGGGATCCACGATGCAGCGAGCTTCGCGCCATTGCACAACCCAGCACATATCGTTGGCATTGAGGCGGCGAAAAAAGCCTTCCCTGCGCTGAAAAATGTCGCTGTTTTCGATACCGCGTATCACCAAACCATGCCAGAAGAAGCTTATCTGTATGCGCTGCCTTATAATCTTTATAAAGAGCACGGCATTCGTCGCTACGGCATGCATGGTACCTCCCACTTCTTTATCGCCAACGCGGCCGCTGAGCAACTTGGCAAGCCTGTCGACGAAGTGAACATCATCAACTGCCACCTTGGTAACGGTGCGTCAGTATGTGCGATTAAAAACGGCAAATCGGTCGATACTTCAATGGGCATGACCCCATTGGAAGGCTTGGTAATGGGCACCCGCTCTGGTGACCTAGACCCAGCGATTATCTTCCACCTGCACGATGCACTCGGTTATAGCGTTGAGCAAATCAACACCATGCTCACCAAAGAGTCTGGCCTGCAAGGCTTGACCGAAGTGACCTCTGACTGCCGCTTTGTTGAAGATAACTACGGCGAGAAAGAAGAAGCAACACGTGCAATGAACGTGTTCTGCCACCGTCTTGCCAAGTATGTAGCCAGCTACACCGCGACCCTCGACGGCCGCCTGGACGCAATTGTCTTCACCGGCGGCATCGGTGAGAACTCAGGCCCAATCCGCGAATTGGTACTCGAGCGCCTAGCTCTGCTGGGTGTTGAGGTCGACAAAGAGCGCAACCTGAAAGCCCGCTTTGGCGGCGAAGGCGTGATCACTACCGACGCAAGCCGCGTGCCTGCGATGGTGATTTCAACCAACGAAGAGTTGGTGATTGCGCAAGACACTGCGCGCCTAACTGGCCTGTAAGACCATTTCCAACGGCTGATTCCACTCAGCCGTTTTTGTATTCGTGCCGGACCATCCGGCACGCCAACCAGATAGTAAGAGGAAGTCAACGTGTCCCGTACTATTATGCTAATTCCAATCGGCTCCGGCGTCGGCCTGACAAGTGTCAGCCTTGGCGTCATGCGAGCGATGGAGCGTAAAGGCGTCCGCGTCTCATTTTTTAAACCGATTGCTCAGCCACATCACGGTAGCGACACTGACGTCACCGATCTGACGACGGAAATCATTCACGCCAACAGTGATATGAGAGTCGCCGAATCGATGTCAATGAACCAAGCCGAAAACCTGCTGCGCTCGGATCAAGAAGATGTGCTGCTCGAAGAAGTGCTCGCGCGCTTTACTCGTGCCACTGAAAACGCAGAAGTTGCGCTCGTCGAAGGCTTGGTCACCACACATAACCACCCCTTCGCGAACCAGATCAACTACGAGATCGCCAAAACACTGGATGCAGAAATCGTGTTTGTGACCACCCCAGGCACTGACAACCCTGCCCAGCTTAAAGAGCGTATCGAGTTTGCCTGCACCAACTTTGGTGGCAGCAAAAACGGCAACATTTCAGGTGTGATCATCAACAAGCTTAACGCGCCTGTTGATGATGCAGGTCGCACGCGCCCTGACCTGTCAGAAATCTTTGACGAAGCGGACGGCGCACGTCCAACTAACGTTGAAGTGATGCAGATTTTCAACTCCAGCCCAATCCGTGTACTGGGTTGTGTGCCATGGAAAATCGACCTGATCGCGACCCGTGCTAGCGATATGGCCAAGCACTTGAACGCCACCATTATCAACGAAGGCGAAATTCACTCACGTCGCATCAAGAGCATTACCTTCTGTGCGCGTTCAATCCCTAATATGGTTGAACACTTCCGCCCAGGCTCCTTGCTCGTGACTTCGGCTGACCGCCCTGACGTGATCGTCGCCGCGTGTCTGGCTGCGATGAACGGCGTAGAAATCGGTGCCTTGTTGCTGACCGGTGGTTATGCCATCCCTGATCAGTTAAAAGCCCTGTGTGACCGCGCGTTTGAAACCGGCCTTCCGGTATTTACCACTGCAGGTAACACCTGGCAGACGTCGCTCAATCTGCAAAGCTTTAGCCTTGAAGTGCCGGCTGACGATAAAGCCCGTGTTGAGTTTGTGAACGACCACGTTGCTGGCCACATTGATGGCAACTGGATTGAATCACTCAGCTCAGGGTCGAACCGCGAACGTCGCCTCAGCCCACCCGCATTCCGTTATCAGCTGACCGAGTTTGCACGTCGAGCCGCTAAGCGCATTGTGCTACCCGAAGGTGACGAGCCACGCACCATCAAGGCCGCCGCTATCTGTGCCGAGCGTAAAATTGCCGAGTGTGTGCTTTTGGGTAACCCAGAAGAAATCAAACGCGTTGCCGATCAGCAAGGCGTGACCTTGGGCGCTGGCGTCGAAATTATCGATCCGGTAAAAGCACGCGATAAATACGTGGCACGCTTGGTCGAGCTGCGTAAGAGCAAAGGTATTACCGAGGTCATTGCCCAAGAGCACCTCGAAGATACCGTGGTACTGGGTACCATGATGCTAGAAGCGAACGAAGTGGATGGCCTGGTATCTGGCGCGGTTCACACCACCGCTAACACCATCCGTCCACCGCTGCAAATCATCAAAACCGCACCGAACGCTTCTTTGGTCTCATCAGTATTCTTTATGCTGCTGCCTGAGCAAGTGCTGGTATACGGTGACTGTGCGATTAACCCGGATCCAAATGCTGAACAACTGGCTGAAATCGCGATCCAATCTGCCGATTCTGCCGCGGCATTCGGTATTGAACCGCGCGTAGCGATGATCTCTTACTCGACCGGTAGCTCAGGCAAAGGGGCAGACGTGGATAAAGTCCGCGAAGCCACCCGTCTTGCCCAAGAGAAGCGTCCTGATCTGATCATCGATGGCCCGCTTCAGTACGACGCCGCTATCATGGAAAATGTCGCGAAATCAAAAGCGCCAGATTCGCCTGTTGCCGGTAAAGCCACCGTGTTCGTCTTCCCAGACTTGAACACAGGTAATACCACATACAAAGCGGTACAGCGTTCTGCCGAGTTGGTCTCTATCGGTCCAATGCTGCAAGGCATGCGTAAGCCAGTCAACGACCTGTCTCGCGGCGCCTTGGTAGACGATATTGTCTATACCGTGGCACTGACAGCGATTCAGGCTAAGCAAGCCGAAGACAACGGCCAAGCGTAACCCACGCTCAGCCCAGAAAGAGCAAAAGCCAGCACATGTTGCTGGCTTTTTTTTGCGTTTAACTTCACAACGTGACGCCCCAAAGCGATCTAGCATAGCCTTTCCATCCTTGTTTTGGAGTCGATGATGGCGATTGATTTTGATCCCCAGGCGTTTAGGCATGCCCTGCACCAATACCCTGAACTGTCGAATCACGAAGCGCAAAGTGCCCGCACCATTGCCGCCCAACTATGCGACTTTGGTCTCACCCCCCATACCGGCGCGGGCGGTCATGGTATTGTGGTAGACATTGCAGGTCGCGAGCCAGGGCCAACCACCTTGTTACGCGCCGATTTTGATGCGTTACCCATTCACGAACACACCCAACTTGATTATGCATCCTGTCACGATGGCATCATGCATGCCTGCGGTCACGATGGCCATGCTGCCGCCTTGCTTGCCGTCGCTGCCGAGCTATGCCAAACACCCCCTAAACAGGGGACTGTCATTCTCGCTTTTCAGCCGGCTGAAGAAACCGGCGAAGGCGCGGCACGTCTGTGTGCCAATCCGCTTTTAGCAACCCGCCACATCGACAATGTCTATGCCTTTCATAATCTGCCAGGCTTTGCCCAACATCAGATAGTGGTGCGCCCAAGTACCTTTGCCTGCGCCTCAACCGGCGTTGCGATTCGGTTGTACGGCAAAACCTCCCATGCCGCTTACCCAGAGCGCGGGGTCAGTCCGGCAAACGCCATGAGTGACGTGATGCGTATGCTCACACAGCTTCCTGACGCTTATCCTTCCACGTTCAGCTTAGTGACGCTAGTTCACGCCCAACTTGGCGACCCCGCGTTTGGCGTTGCGCCCGGCGAGGCCACCGTAATGGCGACCCTACGCAGCGACGACAACGCCACGTTTCATGCCATGCAAACCCGGTTAGTCGATCACGTAAACGCTATCGCCGACCGAGCAAAATTAACCGTGGATCTAAGTTGGCACGAGCCGTTTATTGCCGCCGAAAACAGCACAGCGCATAACCAAGTCGTGGTCAACGCGGCGCAATCGCTGGGGTTAGAGGTTCACTGGCTTAAGGAGCCCATGCGTTGGTCAGAAGATGTCGCCGAATTTCTTGCCCGCTGGCCCGGCGCATTATTTGGCATTGGCAGCGGCGAGCACCACCCACAGCTGCACAACCCTGACTATGACTTCCCGGATGCGATTTTAGCGACCGCCAAAGCACTATTTTGCAGAGTGATTACACACCATCACGGCCGTTAATTACCCCAACGCCAGCCAAAAGCCGACGCCGATCATCAAGGTGCCGGCGATTCGGTTCAGCAATTGCACATTACCCTTTTGCTGCAAAAACTGACGTAAGGTGCGCCCACCGCTGGCATACAACATTAAACAACTGAATTCCGTGCAAAGAATGATCAATACCAGCACGCTCAGCTGGCTGGGCAATGAGATCGCAGGGTTAATAAACGGCGGCAACAGTGAGATCATAAAGGCCCAGCCTTTCGGGTTGGCTATCGCAGTGACAAAACCTTGCGCCGCCAACGATAACGCAGAGATATCATTCGGCGCCGACGTCTCTTCCTTTGGGATTGCCATTTTGCCACGCGATCGCCACATTTGTACGCCGAGATACGCCAGATACGCGCCCCCCACATACTTAAACACTTGAAACACGCTAGGATAGTTCAGCATCACGGCCGCCACCCCTACCACTGACGCAATCGCCACAAGGCCGACGCCAATGAGCTCGCCCCACATCATATGTAGGCTACGCTTAACTCCGATAGTCATCCCCAGGGTCATGGATAGTGTCATACACATTCCCGGTGTGATTGACACAAAAAAGAAGGTGGGAATAAATAGCGTCAACATCGTGGTATCAATCAAGGCAGTTGGCATATCACTTAATCAGAACAAAGGGTTAGAAAGGCTATTAGTGAACACGCTTTAGTCGATGAGATCAAGCATGCTTGAGATCTCGTTGACTGGTTTATTTATAACCAACTGATTAGCCTTATTGCCATTTAGACGTCCAGAAGTAAAAATATCCATTGACTTCATTTTACCTAACTCATAGCATCAATAACCAGAACGACAGCAAGAGCGCGGGATAGACCGCTGAGTCAGTCGGCTGTGATCAAATTTATCGCCAAGGACATGTGATGATTGAGATATCCAAACTCAACAAGGTATTCGAACTCGGGGAGCGCCGAATTCATGCCCTTAACGACATCAACTTATTTATCCCGAAAGGAAAAGTATTTGGTGTGATCGGTGCCTCTGGTGCCGGCAAAAGTACGCTGATCCGAATGGTTAACCTGCTCGAGCGCCCGACCAGCGGTACGGTAAAGGTAGGAGGCGTTAACCTCACCGCGTTATCCAATCGCGATCTGACCCAAGCTCGCCGTCAAATCGGGATGATTTTCCAACACTTTAACCTACTGTCATCGCGATCGGTCTTCGACAACATCGCCCTACCGCTTGAACTGAGCGGCGCGAGCAGTGACGCGATCGAAACCCGAGTCACCGAGTTACTCGATTTAGTTGGTTTAGCCGATAAGCGTCATGTCTATCCGGCTAGCCTCAGTGGCGGACAAAAACAACGTGTCGCGATTGCCCGCGCACTGGCGCCAAGCCCAGATGTATTATTGTGTGATGAAGCCACTAGCGCACTGGATCCTGCTACGACACAATCGATTTTGTCACTGCTACAAACCATTAATGAAAAGCTCAACCTGACCATTTTATTGATCACCCACGAAATGGACGTGGTGAAGCGCATTTGTCACGACGTTGCCATTATTGGTGACGGTGAATTGGTCGAATCTGGCCCGGTGGGCGACATTTTCGCCCATCCGAAATCCGACTTAGCGAAACAATTTATCCGCTCAACCTTGGATTTATCGGTACCTTATGACTATGCCCAACGCTTAAAAGATACCTACTTTGACGGCAGCTACCCCTTGGTGCGCCTAGAATTTACCGGCGCTACCGTGGATGATCCATTGATCAGTCAAATATCAAGGCTGTTTGATATCGACATCAGCATTTTAAGCTCTGATATCGACTACGCTGGCGGCGTCAAATTCGGCTTATTACTGGCAGAGATTATGGGCCCGAAAAAAGCGGTCGAAGACGCCATCCACTATCTCAACCAGCACCATGTCAACACGGAGGTACTTGGCTATGTTGATTGATCAACTTATAAATTGGGTCAACGAAAACAACGCCCTGCTTAACTTGCTTGCCGAAGCTACAGGTCAAACCCTGTATATGGTCTTTGCCTCCGGCCTGATAGGCTTTGCCATTGGGATCCCATTAGGTGTAATGCTGCACGTCACCAAAAAAGGGGGGCTGCTAGCGCAACCCAAGTTTAACCAAGCGCTCGGCGCGGTGGTGAATATTGGTCGCTCGATCCCTTTTATTATCTTATTGGTTGCGATTATTCCCTTTACCCGCCTGCTCGTCGGCACCTCGATTGGAACAGCGGCAGCAATTGTCCCGCTGACAGTGGGCGCCATCCCTTTCGTTGCACGTCTGGTCGAAGCGGCGCTTTTAGAGCTGCCACCGGGACTAGAAGAAGCAGCCAAAGCCATGGGCGCTACCCCATTGCAAATTATCTATAAAGTACTCGTACCCGAAGCGCTACCTGGCATTATTAATGGCGCAACCATTACCTTGGTCACCCTCGTCAGCTACTCTGCTATGGCTGGAGCCGTGGGCGGTGGCGGCCTAGGCGATGTCGGTATCCGCTACGGCTACCAGCGCTTTGATACCACGGTTATGCTGATCACCGTTGTCATGCTAGTCGTGCTGGTACAAGCCATACAATCTTTAGGCGATTACTTGGTACGCCGAACCGATCACCGATAATAAAACACAACACTTACCGTAAACGACGGACAATTTTATCAAGGGAGACAGACAATGAAGACCACCATTAAAACACTTTTAACCACCTTAGGCCTCGCCTCCACACTCCTACTCACCGGGTGCGGAGAAAAAGAGCAAGCCGCTAGCGATGCCAACAGCATCACCGTGGGCGTGATGGCAGGCGAAGAAGCACAAGTGGCCGAGCACGCAGTAAAAAAAGCCAAGAAGTTAGGCCTCGACGTTGAGCTGATCACCTTTACCGATTATGTGTCGCCCAACGCGGCACTCGACGATGGATCGGTTGATGTGAATGCCTTTCAGCACAAACCTTACTTAGACGCGCAAATCAAAGATCGCGGCTACGAGTTTGCGATTGCTGGCAACACCTTTGTGTACCCGATTGCGGCCTATTCTTATAAGTTAGATAGCGTGGCCGATCTCCCAGAAGACGGGCAAATTGCCGTGCCGAATAACCCTGCTAGCCTCGGCCGTTCATTACTACTGCTTGAGCAGCAAGGTATCCTAAAACTCAAAGAAGGTGCTGGCATCAGCGCTACCAAGCTCGATATCGTTGAAAACCCGAAAAACATTGAAATTATTGAACTGGAAGGCCCACAACTGCCTCGCTCACTGGAAGACGTGGATATTGCCATCATCAACAATACCTTTGCCGCTGGCATCGGCCTAACCCCAAGCAAAGACGGCCTGTTTGTTGAAGGGAAGGACTCACCCTACGTGAACCTGATTGTAGCCCGCAAAGACAACGTAGACGCAGAAAACGTCAAGACGTTTGTTAAAGCTTACCAAACTGACGCGGTTTACAACGCGGCGATGGAAATCTTTGACGGGGCGGTGGTGAAAGGCTGGTAAGTCAACCGCTCGAAAAACATCAGCGCCCCGGTGGAGGCATCAAATCTCGTCACCATCGTTCGCAATAAAAACGATAGCAATAGAAACGAAAGCAATAAAAACGCCACAATCACTTGTGGCGTTTTATTAATCATGGCGCACTGTCTTTTAACTTGCAGCGGTGACGGGAAGCACGCGTTTTAAAATATCCGCAAGCGTCACCACGCCAATCATTTCCCCCTCTTTACTCACCACCGCAAGCTGAACGCTGGCTTCACGCATGCGCGCTAGCGCTTCGTAGATGGGGGTGTTGGCATCCAAAACATAGGCATTGCGAGCGACATCGCGTGCGAGTCGGTCTGCCGGTTCGAGTAGCGTATCCCGGACGTGAACCACCAATGGCTTAAGCCCTTTGTTACCAAACACCAAAATACGCAGATGCCCTGACGACACGGCGACAGCGCGCACCTCTGCGACCGTTGCATGTTTATCAACATGTGCCATCACCTGTCCCTGGGTGACCAAGGTTTCGATCGCAATCGAGCTCAGATCGATCAACCCCGACAATTGTCGTTGAATCGCTGGTTGCAAGGTGCCGACTTTGCCCGAGTGTTCAACCAATTGACGAATGGTTTGAATATCTTGTCCCCCTACCGCGGCGCTTTCTACTGGCTCAACCCCTGAGGCTTTCACCAAGCGATTGGCAATACGGTTGACCCAGCGAAGTAACGGACGTAACGGCCACACATAAGCACGCGAGACAACACCGATTGCCAGTGCTGACTTTTCTGGATGAGCAATCGACCAAGACTTCGGTGCCATCTCACCCACGACGAGGTGCAAAAATGTCACCACGAACAGCGCAAACCCGAAGGCCGCCGCATCAGCCGCCCAAGCGGGCAAGCCAACCGCGAGAAAGACGGGCCCTAACCATACATCTACCGCCGGCTTGGTGACCGCCCCGAGTGCAAAGGTACAAAAGGTGATCCCTAATTGCGCCCCTGCCAGCATCAAGGTCAAATCATTCATGCCACGCAGCGCTGCCCGCGCCGACCCACTCTCAACCGCCATTTCTTCCAGACGATGTCGACGCGCACCCATCAAGGCAAACTCGATAATGACAAAAAAGCCACTCAATACAATCAAAGCCAGCGTGACAACACTAACCATCAAAGGATCGGTCATTGGTTATCCTCCGCAATGGGCTGCTCGATAAGCGTAACCCGCACTGACGTGGGGATATGTCGCTCGATGCTTAACACATCCACCTCAAGATGACGCACGATCGGCTGACTCTCCGCCAGTTCGGATGGATCAATCGGCAGCGAGATGGTCACCGTGTCCCCTACGGCTGGCAATGCGCCACATGCCGCAATCAATACCCCTGTAATGGTTTCGACATCGTCCCGCGGCAGATCATAGCCAATCGCACGCTCCACTTCGTCGATGTGCACATCACCATCCATCAACCAGACATTGTCACTTTCAGGGATAACCGCCTCGGCATGATCACTATCATGCTCGTCGGTAATTTCTCCCACGATCTCCATGGCCAAATCTTCAATCGTTAATACCCCGGCAAAGCCGCCATATTCATCAATCACACATGCCAGTTGATTGGTCGAACGCACCAACTGATCTAGCGCATTTGGCAACGGCATTAATGTGGGGATAACACTGGCCGGACGCATCACTGACGCCACGGTATCATCCGAATGGGACTCTGTTTTCGCGAGAACGTCTGCCAGATGCACCACGCCCACCGGCGCATCATTATCATCAAGCACCGGATAACGGGTGTGGGCTTGCGCCATCAGCGCCAACAATTCGGACAGCTTGGTTTCTGGCGACACCCAATCAACTTGCGAACGCGGCACCATTGCATGCTCAACATCGCGCGCTGGAAAATCCAGGATCCGATCCATCATCAGTGACAACTCCACCGGCAAATCCCCGCTTTCTCGCGAGTCGGCGATAATATGGTGTAAGTCGTCTTCTGAGGCACTCATATCAAGATCATGTACCGGTTGAATCCCCACAATACGCAGCACCAGGTTGGCGGATTTATCAAAGAAACTGATGATCCAACCAAACACCGACATATAAATCAGTGTCGACCGCGACATCATACGCGCCATGGGTTCAGCATTGCCAATGGCTAAGTTTTTCGGGTAAAGCTCACCCAAAATCATTTGCACAATCATCGCCACCGCAAGCGTCGCCATGGTGCCAATCGCGATCCCCGTTTCCAACGACAGTCCAAGCCGTTGCAATAATACCCCCATCGACTCGCCGACCAGCGGCTCGGCAACAAAGCCCAATACCAAGCCGGTGACCGTGATACCAAGCTGCGCGCCAGATAGCATAAAGCTCGTCCGTTTTGTCACCGCCAGCGCCCGTTTGGCCGATGCATCGCCCGTCGCAGCTAAGGTCGCAAGTTTGGCGCGATCGACCGCCATATAGGCAAACTCTTGCGCCACAAAGTAGCCATTAGCGGCAATAATTAACAAGATAAAGAAAAGACCGAGCAGGAGGGTAATCATAGGTTCAATCATGACTGCATCCTTTGTTGGTGACAACGTACCAGTGAAGGGGAGTGACAATCGACGCGTGTTGGATCCACAAAATATGCCTTATGTAGAAAGAGGAATCGGAGTATATTCTGGTGATATCGATACAGTCTAGTTAATTTTTGTACACCTCACCGTCGCGCGTTTGGTAGCCAAGAGCGTCTGTGCTTTTTTTCAGGAAAATGGTGGGCTTAGCTTGACCCGGCCAGTGGCCGCCCCTCATCATTATTTCTACCATTCTTTGTTCATTTGTGATCATGCGCCTTGAATACACAGGTCCAATGCCGGAACGCCTCGGTTTTCTACTACTCCCCCGCTTTTCGATGATGGCCTTTTTCTCTGCTGTCGAGCCATTGCGTATAGCCAACCAGATCAGCGGCGAATCGCTGTTTGATTGGCAAATGATCAGTGAAGACGGCAAGCCGGTGACGGCGTCCAACGGCATGTCACTGCTGGCCGACACAGCCATCGACGCCGTGCATGATCTTCCCTCACTCGCGGTCTGTAGCGGTTTTGATCCTGAAGCTTACCTTAGTCGTCCTTTGATGCGTTGGCTGCACCGTCTTGATGCGGCAGGCTGCGTGCTGGGCGGACTCGACACCGGCTGCTTTTTGTTGGCCGCTGCCGATCTACTCAAGGGCGAGCGGGTCACCCTGCATTGGGAAAGTTTGCCCTCATTTCAAGAGCGCTTCCCAGAGGTGAGAACCTCAGATGAGCTGTTTGAACTGGGACCGCGGCGCTTCTCATGCGCAGGGGGCGCAGCGGCGATGGACATGGCGCTCGATGTGATAGCGCGTCGTCACGGCAACCAGTTGGCAATCGACGTCTCCGAGCAGCTGGTACACGAGCGCATTCGTACTCGACGCGATCAGCAGAGAATGACGTTAGCGCGCCGCTTGGGCACCCATCGACGACGTCTGGTCGAAGCGGTGGATGTGATGGAGCGCCATATAGAATCGCCCTTGTCCTTGGCAGAAGTCGCTGAGCGCAGTGGTATCTCGCTGCGTCACCTACAACGCCTTTTTGACAGCGAGCTTAATCAGTCGCCGCGCAGCTGGTATTTAGGATTGCGGCTAGATCGTGCCCGTTACTTGCTTAAAGAAACCGATCTCGATGTGTTAACGGTGGGATTGGCCTGTGGCTTTAGCTCAAGCTCGAGTTTTTCCCGCGCGTTTCGCACCCATTACGGCGTGTCACCGCGTCAAATGCGCAAAACCCAAAGCCAGTAAAAGAAGAAAAACAAGATAGATAAAAAAGCCGCTCACCCCACCACCTTAATCGGCAACGGAATGAGCAGCTTGTCTCGCGTTTAGCGCGTCTTGGTGCGACACCTTAAACCGCTATTTTTTCACGGCCAGCTATTTTTGGCAGCTAGCTTTTTTTAGCCGCGACGAGCGAGCGGCGCGATTCACCAAACAGTGAGATCAGCACCCCGGCGGTCATCACCAGGATCACCACGCTCAGTGGCAAGGCCGCGGCGATCAATGCTGTTTGTAGCGCTTTAAGGCCGCCGGCCATCAGCAGCGTTGCCGCAACTAAGCCAATCACCACGCCCCAAAGCACCCGGAAACGCTTCGGTGGCTCTTCATCACCCAGTGACAAAATCGTCGTCAGCACTAAGGTGCCTGAATCAGACGAGGTCACAAACCAGCTCATCAACAAGAACACCATCAGGGCTGAGAGTATCCAGCCGAACATCCCAGAACCTACGATCCCATCCGCTGCGGCAAATAATGCGGCGGGAAGCTCCCAAGCGTTCACCAAATCGATAATCCCAGCACTGCCGACACCACCACTGGCATACAGCTCTTGGTAGATGGCATTACCGCCGAAGATCACCAGCCAGACAAAGATCAGTAAGGTGGGCACAAATAACACGCCCAGCACAAACTCACGCAGGGTGCGCCCTTTGGAAATACGCGCGATAAATAGCCCAACAAAAGGCGCCCAAGCCAGCCACCAGCCCCAATAGAAAATGGTCCAGGCCTGCTGCCACTCCACCGTGCCCGGCTCATCAGCAAACCACAGCCCCATCGGGATAAAGTTAATTGCATAATCGAGCAAGGTTTCGCCGAACGCGCTGATCAGCCAAAGTGTGGGGCCGCCAATGAAAAAGATACCGACTACCAGCACCGACACCCAAATGTTCATCTGGGAGATAATACGGATCCCACGGCGCACCCCGGATACCGCCGACACAATCGAGATCGCCGAAATCACTGCAATCAAGATCAACTGCGTCGACAAACCGGAGGTGATACCGATCAGGCGCTCCAGCCCCACCGCCATTTGACTGACGCCGAGACCGAGCGAGGTCGCGACGCCGAACACGCAACCCAGTACACCGAGGATATCGAAAAGATGCCCCCAAGCGCCGTAAATGCGCTCGCCAATGAAAGGATAAAGCGCCGAGCGCAGCGCCAGTGGCAGTTGCTTACGGTAGGCAAAATACGCCAGCGACATGCCGACAATCACGTAGATAGCCCAACCATGCAGCCCCCAGTGGAACACGGTGACCCGCAGCGCATCGATGGCACGCTCGTAACCAATGGCGGCCGCGCCTGCCATATCGGCGTGGGGATTGTTGGGATAACCAAATCCGCCGGTGTTATCGAGGTAAAAAATGGGTTCGGCCACCCCAAAAAACAGGATGCCGATACCGATGCCAGCAGAGAACAGCATCGAGAACCAAGAGAAGTTGCTAAACTCCGGACGGCTGTCGTCAGGGCCGAGGCGCACATTGCCGTACTTGCTGAAAACGATAAAACCGCACACGGTCAATAACAGCATCACAGTGATCAAGTAATAGCCACTAAAGGTGCTTTCAATCCAGGTGCGCGTCGCACCAAACAGGACGCTGGCCGTCTCCGATTGAAAGCCGGTAAACAGCACAAAAGCCAGCACCAGCAGTGCAGAGCAAATGGTCATGCCACGATGCATGCCCTGAAAGAAGCCATCCTGAGCAAGCTCGGTGACGGTATAATCGGTCGATGTTTCAGCCTGGTGGCTGTCACGACGCTTGGATGAGTGTGGTGGGGTTGGCGTAGCGATAATAAATCCTCCTTGAGCCGGAAGTCGGGCCGGCGATCCCGTTAACCGCTCAGCCTCTACTGAGCGGGACTTGATAACTCTTTAGCGCCCGATGGCAGCGTCGTTCAATACCGCTTGGGTAACCCGATACGACGGCCGGCACTCTCGGGCCAATCACTCTCAACCGCGCAAGGCAGTGTCTCGATGAGATTGGCCACAACATCTGGAAAAGGCGCGGGGCGACCGGTTTGCGTATCGATGCCCATCAGCATCTGCTCGCTGGTGGCCAGCACCTCACCTTGGCTATCACACATTTGCATAAACACGTGCAGGCGCTTTTGATCACGCGCTAACACGGTCACGTCGACCACCAAGGTCTGGCCTTGATGCGCCTCACGTCGGTAACACAAATGGGTTTCTAGGGTATAAATGGTATAGCGATGCTGGGTGCGGCCGGCGTCATCCAAGCCAATAGTGGCCATTAGCGCATCGACACCCAGCGAGAACACGCGCGCGTACTCGGCATCGTTCATGTGCCCGTTATAATCGACCCATTCTGGCGCGACGTCTATCGTTAATAGTGCCATTAGATGCGCCCTTCCAAGCCTTCAGCCTCAGGCCAATACTTCTGCGCCAAATCTAAAAGCTCGACCAAAAACGCGTCACGGCGACGGTCTAGCTCAGAAACGGGACGACCCGCGGCTTGGTGTTCACAGCCTTCCACCACTTTATCAATCAGCTCATCGGTCAGCTCAGGCGCTTCCAGCTTGGTCCACGGCAGTTTTAGCGCCGGGCCGAACTGCTCTAGCATATGGCGCATGCCCTGCTCACCACCGGCTAGGTGGAAGGTTAAGAAGGTGCCCATCAGTGACCAGCGCAGGCCACAGCCGTAAACCACTGCCGCATCAATCTCTTCGGTGGTAGCCACCCCATCGTTAACCAGGTGCAAGGCTTCACGCCACAGCGCTTCCATCAAGCGGTCTGCAATATGCCCCTCGATTTCACGCTTAACCACCAAGGGACGCATTGCTAGTGCTTGGTAAAGTGCATGGGCGCAGTCAATATGATCCGATTGAGTGGCTTCGCCGCCCACTAATTCAACCAGCGGCAATAAATACACCGGATTGAATGGATGCGCCACCATCACCCGCCCTGGATGATTATGACAATCCGTCTGCAGCTCGGTGGGCTTAAAGCCAGAGGTCGATGAGCCAATAATCGCGCTTGGCGCCGCGGCCGCATCAATTGCCGCCAAGGTCTCACGCTTTATATCGATGCGCTCCGGGACGTTCTCTTGAACTAGATCGGCCTCTTTCACCGCCTGCTCAAGGCTATCAACAAAGGTTAACCGAGCAGGGTCCGCACCGACGGCAAGGCCCAGTTTTTCTAACGATGGCCAGGCATTGGTCACAAAGGCACGGGTGCGAGTGGGCGCTTGTGGGTCAGGGTCATAGGCAACCACGTCCCAACCTTGCGCCAAGGCACGCGCAATCCAGCCATTACCAATCACGCCAGTGCCGATGACCGCTAACTGCTTGCTCATTGGTCACCTCCTTCAACCGGCTTGCCCGTCTTAGGGTCAACCAGTTTCAGCGCGGCGCGCGTTTGTGCGGGCGTCATAATGCGACCGCCAAGGTTTTCAATGATGGTGCTCGCCTTTTCTACCAAGCCGCCGTTGGTCGCCATCACCCCTTTTTCTAAGTAGAGGTTATCTTCCAAGCCCACGCGCGCATGGCCACCCAGCAACATGGCTTGCGCCACCATCGGCATCTGATGGCGACCAATTCCAAACGCCGCCCAGTTGGCGTTTTCAGGCAGCTTGTTTCGCATGGTCAGCATGGTTTCGGTGTCCGCTTCCGCGCCCCATGGAATGCCTAAGCAAAGCTGAAACAACGGATCGCCCTCGAGCAAGCCTTCTTTTTGTAGCTGGCGGGCAAACCAAACGTGGCCTAAATCAAAGCACTCCAGCTCGGCTTTCACGCCCGCGGCCTGCACCATACGGGCTTGCTCGCGCAGCCAGTCAGCGGTGTTGATATACACCATGTCGCCAAAATTCAGGCTGCCGCAATCTAAGGTACACAGCTCAGGCAATAGCTCGCCCACTGGCGCATGACGCTCCGCTGGGGTTTGCATATCGGTGCCCGGGCCACCACGGCTTGGGTCTTGGGCATCCGGCACCCAATCACCGCCGCCACCGCCGGTGATGTTCATGACAATATCGACGTCTGATTCGCGAACGCGCTCCATCACCTCACGGAAGTGATCAATGTTGTGGCTAATGCCGCCCGTTTCAGGATCACGCACGTGAATATGAGCAACACTGGCACCAGCACGCGCCGCCTCAATACAGTTGTCGGCAATCTGTTTTGGCGTGATTGGCACATTGGGGTTTTTGCCCGTGGTATCGCCCGCACCGGTGACGGCGCAGGTAAGAATGACGCTGCGATTCATGTTCGGCCTCTTGTCGCTTGATTAAACTGGCCACAGTGTGTCCGGAATACAGCGTCAAAACTTGACACTAAACGACATAAAAGACACATAAAGAGACATTATGAGTTATTGGCAGGCTGACGGAATGGCGCAAACAAATCACAGTAAAGCGCTAAACGTGATAGCAGTTACCGATGATAACGACACCCCCGTTTGACCCAGCAGCGTTCTTGGACAATCAAGAAGCCCTTCAAGCTTACTTAGACGAAACGGTGCAAACGGGCGATCCCGCATTTATCACCGATGCACTGGGTGTGATCGCACGCGCCAAAGGAATGGCAGATATCGCCAAACAAACCGGTCTTTCGAGAGAAACGCTCTACCGCACACTCAGCCAAAAAGGCAATCCCTCAAGACATTGATGGCGATTGTGGATGCGTTAGGGATGGAGTTGAGGCTTGGTGGGTCTAAGTCACTAAACGCGCAGTAGTCACTGCGGCGTTGCTATCAAAGGCTGGATGTCACTCAGCTGGCCATACTGTGAAATAAGCAAGCCCGCACTAAACAATGCGGGCTTTGGGTGGAGTAACGCTAAAAGAGTAAGTCAATGTCATTATGGCTTGGAAATGGATAGAAACGCGTTAGTACTTGTGCTCAAAAGCATTCCAATTGGATTAAAAAATTTTTAAATGTGGCCAAATTTAGTTGGCCACTACATCTCTATGTTTTTGTAACAGATTGATTTTCTGATGAGGTAACCCTGCTTTGCTATATCGGTAGATTAAATAGTTAGCTATATCTTGCTCATGAGTTGACATGATAACTTGTCGATCTCTCAGCTCTACCCTTAACAAGTCGCTTAGTGACGCAATATTAATCTCATCCATACATTGCGTTGGATCATCAATAAAAACAAAAGCTGTTTCCGCGTATTTTTTGTTAAGCGCCAAGAATAAAGATAATGCAAGTGCACTGATCTGGCCACTACTCATAGAAAGAACTGCGTCATGCTCATCCCCTCTGGCAGTTTTAAACTGCAATGGGGTATCTTTTTGGTTCCCATCCGCACGATCTAAAAATATTCCTAATCCAGTTTGCATATTTTGCAATAAGCGGCCACTGTAGATATGGAAAAGCAGTTCTATTTCACCAAGCGTCTGATTTATGTAGGTATTACGAGCCTGGTTGAGTTGTTTTTCCGTACTTCTTAGCTTATCATCTACTTTACTAATGGCTGTAAGCCTAGACTCAGATTGATTAAACGCCTTTAGTTTCTGCTCATGAGTTTTACTGACTAAATTGCTATATTCGTTGTGTATATAGTTAAGTTTTTTATCAACGGATTCAAAAGTAATTTCTTTAAGTTCTTCAGGGTTATTAAAAGCGCTATAAAACATAGCTAAAGCCTGCTCTGGTAGAGAATTACTTTCAGGTTCAAATGTGAGCAGTATTTTCTGACGAATATCTTCTACTTGTTCATTTTGTTGCTCTTCTGTCTCTGCATATTCTTCAGGAAGTGAAATATTTAGCTGTCGTACTCGATTGGCAATAGCTAACAATCGGTTTATTTTATGCTCATGAGCCTCTATATCTTGTAGTAACTTAGGATTGAATTTTTTGTCTATTTTTTCAAGCTGACTTTGAAAACTGCGTAATAA
>NZ_MUFG01000032.1:0-30335 GCF_001996065.1 Salinivibrio sp. MA351
CTGCAAACATATTGTGTTTTTATTTACAATTCCAATAATCCCTGATTAATTTAAAGTAGGTCAGTAAAGGAGTGTTGGATGGGTAGTCGGCTGGAACAAGCGCGAGAGTGGGCGAGGGTACGACATGCCCTCCAGCGGTATGGCGCTCAGCCCTATCGTTGTCACCTGGATCATGTCGAGCGGATTGCCACGCCTTTTGGTGAACAAGCACGTATTGTGGCGCAACTGCACGATATTTTGGAAGACACCGCGACGCGTGTGGATGAGATCTCTGCGCTTTTCGGCCCCACGGTAGCCCGCGCTGTGATGCTGGTGACCGACCCGCGCCGACCCAATCGCGAAGAGCGAAAACGCGCGTTAAACCAGCGTTTGATTGTGCTTGATGTCACGGATGAGGCGGCTTGGCTTGCCTTGGTGGTAAAAACCTGTGATCGACTCGCGAACGTCATTGCCAGTAGTGAACACAGCCCAAAACGGTTTGAGCAATATCAACGCGAACACGGCGGCTTTCGCGTTGCTGTATATCGCCCCGGTTTGTGTGACAACTTATGGCAAGAGCTAGATGGCTTGATTGATGCCGGCCAACACGCAGACCGACATCCTGATCATCAGCTCCACGCGTCGATCTCTTAGCCGCTGTTTTCGACGACGCGGTTAATGCTTAGTCGTTAGTTATCTAAGTCATACACAGTCGGGACGGGCTGTCGTTTGTGCTGCGTTGCCTGGTACACCTTAATAATCTTCTCTTTCACCGCATTATCGACTGGCTTACCTTCAAGAAAATCATCAATTTGCTCATACGTGAGTTGTAATGCGTCTTCGTCGGCTTTTTGTGGCGATAAGTCTTCCAAATCTGCGGTAGGGACTTTATGAACTAACACGTCCGGCGCCTCTAAGTGGGCGGCAAGTTGACGCACTTGGCGTTTATTGAGACCAAATAAAGGGGCAAGATCGCAGGCGCCATCGCCGAATTTGGTATAAAAGCCGGTGATGTTCTCTGCCGAGTGATCAGTGCCGAGGACCAAACCTTGGGTTAAACCGGCAATTTCATACTGTGCAACCATTCGGGCGCGTGCTTTAACATTGCCTTTGGCAAAATCAATCCGCCCTTCGTTTGCTGGCAATAGGCCGACTTCCGACACTGCATCGAGTACCGATTGATGTGTACCGTCGACACCGGGTTTCACATTGACGGTCACGCTTTTACTTGGTTGGATAAATGATAGCGCGAGTTGGGCCTCATCCTCATCTTTTTGCTCACCGTAGGGTAAGCGTACCGCGATAAACTGATATTGCTCGGTGCCTGCGGCTTGATTAAGTTCGTCAACGGCTAATTGTGCCAGTTTTCCACATGTTGAAGAATCGACGCCTCCACTAATGCCTAATACAAGGCTCCGGGTCCCTGAACGTTGTAGCATGGCTTTGATAAACGCAATGCGACGGCGTACTTCGAGCGCTGGGTCAATCGTGGGTTGCACGCGCATTTCTTCGCGGATCGGGTGTTCCATGTTGTGTTCCTCTTTTTAACTCTGGCATGCGACTTTAATGAAGGTTTGGCTGCGTATTATTGTGCATGATCTCTGGCGCGTTGGGTATAGCCAAATCAATCCCTTCGCGTTGCTGGTTACGTGTTAGGTTTTTGATTGGTTTCATGGCATCATTATGCGCGATATCCACCGCATCCAGAATGGTTCGGCTAAGAGAATACGATGACAGAGCAAATTGCAGTGTTTGGTAGTGCTTTTAATCCGCCGACGCAAGGCCATGCGTCGGTATTAGCACAACTGAACCACTTTGATCAGGTATTGCTGGTCCCTAGCTACAAGCATGCTTGGGGGAAAGCGATGGCGCCTTATGACACTCGCTGTGCGTGGGTGCGGACGTTTATCGATGATGTCGCGCTCTCGAACCTGACACTATGTCAACGCGAGGCATCGCTTGGCGCTGAAGGTGACCCTGTCACAACATTTATGTTGCTGAGTGCGTTACAGCAAGATTATCCAGAGGCCGCGTTAACTTTTGTTGTTGGACCAGACAACTTGGTTAAGTTTGGTCAATTCGCGAACAGTGACGAGATCCTTGCGCGCTGGTCTGTATTAGGGATGCCAGAAAAAGTGGTGGTCCGAAGTACCCACATACGTGAACGACTCCAGCAGGGACTACCCATCAGTGAGTTAACCACCCCGAACGTCGCGGCACAGCTAACCGATTCAGCGTTCAGGGCGTATTAGCACATGATAGATTGATTCGTCTTGTGTATCACGCCTCGAAGGTGTCGGTATAACGCGCATACAGTGATTCTGCTTGCGCGTGCGCGATGCCGATATTTGTCGCCGCCTTGGTTAATGTTTGCCCCGATTTAAGGGCTGCACGGAGTTGTCTCACGATAAAATATTCGTGTAAATCTTCCATGGTCAGTTGCGTGAGTGCTTGTAATTGATAGTGTTGTTCAGCGTTTGCGTGCGGTTGACCTGCTTGCGCTCGTGTCACACAATCTGCCAAGCTTTGGGTTTGTCGGTCGAGTGTTTGTGACGGTGTCATGAGTGAAACCTGATCTAATGCGACAGCTTGAAGCCGGCGTGCTTGCGCTGATGATGACGGCTGATATCCTGACGTAAGCAGTGCACAAAGGCTGGCAACAAGCAGGGGGGACACCTCGACATGGCCAACTTGTGTAGGCAGCTTCTGCGTGACACGTGGCGATATGGCCAGTTGATGTACTCGAGTGTTTGGCGTGATGGTCAGGGCATGCAAACACTCAAATGGAAGCCAAAACCCTTGACCACTATGCACAGGGATGTCGGCTTTCCCTAAGCGAACAAATACAACGCCGTCTTCAACAAACAGCAAATTGGCCGTGTAACGACGCTTACGAGGCGTGAAAGTCAGTGATGATGATTGGTAAAACGTATGTTCGCTGGTGTACTTCATAATGGCGTCTCAATGTAACAAGGCGGCAATGGTGAGCACTTTTGCTGTTAAGGTCAAGTACACACCCCGAAAGGGAACCCTTTTGGTGCAATAAGGTCTGACCTCCAACCTGTGGAAAATATCGGTGGATTCACTTTGAATCCTTGTTTGGCTGCGTAAAATAGCGCGGTTTTTATTAGCTATAATGGAAGAACGTGCAGACAGTTAACGATCCCTATCAAGAGATTCGTCCTTACTATGACGAAGAAGTTCCAGGTGCGATTCAGCGTCTTATTCAAGATGATGAATTTATCAATGCGATTCTGTCTTATCGCTATCCACACGCATCAGGCCCGCTCGGTTGGCTACTCAAGCCTGCGCTAAAACTGTATCTGACCAAAAAGTGGAATAACATCAGAACCGTACAGGATGTGCAGCTACATGTTGCCAGCTATATGCGCAAGATGATCAAAACAAGCTGCGATAAAGTCACGGTCTCCGGTGTTGAAAATCTCGACCCAAGCCAAGCGTACCTCTTTGTCTCGAATCATCGGGATATTGCCATGGATCCCGCCTTAGTGAATTGGTGTTTGCATCAGCGCGGATTAGATACGGTAAGAATCGCCATTGGTGATAACTTGTTGCGTAAGCCGTGTGCAACGGAGCTGATGAAACTGAATAAAAGTTTTATTGTTAAGCGTTCCGCTAAAGCCCCCCGTGAAATGATGAAATCGCTATCACAATTATCCGCTTACTTACGTCTTTCTCTCGATGAAGGGCAGTCTATATGGATAGCGCAACGAGAAGGGCGAGCAAAAACCGGCGAAGACATCACTGATCCTGCGATCTTAAAAATGTTCTTTATGGAAGGCCGAAAACGTAAGCAAGATTTTGATACGTACATGGGCAACTTAAACGTGGTTCCTGTAGCAATATCGTATCAAAACGACCCTTGTGATCTGGACAAAGCGACGGAATTGGATGCGGTTAAGCGATTAGGGGCGTACGAAAAGAGTGAGTTTGAAGACATTCAGACCATCGTCAAAGGTATCGTCGGCAACAAGCGCCATGTTCATGTCGCCTTTGGTGAGCCAGTGACACTGTCACAAGATACGCCTGACTCCATGGCGGCGAAGATCGATAGCCAAATTCATCAGCTGTATCGGCTGTATCCGGCCAACTATATTGCGGCTGGGGTAGAACATGACAGTGTCACACCAGCCGAACGCCGTCTTTACGAGCAAAAAATTGCTCAAGCGCCTGAAGCGGCGCGTGAATATTTGCAACAAATGTACGCCAATCCAGTCCTCAACCAACAGACAGTAGGTGCTGTTCTTTCAGATGACGACGTCGTCGACGTTGTAGGAGAACAAAACGCCGAGTGACCTTGTCACTTTATTGGCGATCCCAAGGCGGTGGATCGCCAATTTCATCACGCATGAAATCGACAAACTCTCTGACCTTGGGCGCAAGATGCTTACGCCGTGGGTAAACGATATAAATTGGCAGTTCGAGACAAGGCTGCCAGTCGGGAAGTACCTCAACCAGCTCACCCGTGTCTAACTCATCGTTTAATAGATAGGTCGCGAGATAGGCGATCCCCAATCCCGCTTTGACTGCTTCGAGCACCGCAGGGGCGTTATTGATTGTGTATTGGCCGCTGACATGAACCACTTGTTCCGTGTTGGCCTTGGTGAAGGGCCATTGGTCATAACGACGTTCACGGCTTTGATAAGTAATACAGTCATGATGACGTAATTCATTAAGTTGTTGCGGGATGCCGTTATTTGCAAGGTAGGTTGGGGCAGCAACCAGTTTGAACTGACAGTCTGCTAATTTTCTCGCCACCATTCCCTCAGGAGGGTGCTCATGAATCGCTACCCAACAGTCATAGCCTTCTTCGACCAGGTTAGGGCGATGGTCGAACAAACTAATGTCGAGATTAAGATCAGGGTATAGCTGTCGGAATTTGGCAAAATGGCGCGTCATTATAGTATTACCGAATGACTGCGCGACACCGATTTTTAGCTTACCGGTTACCTCATTCCGATAACCTGCGACCATGGCTTCGGCTTCATCTAAGGTTGCCATTAACTGGCTACCATAATCCGCATATCGAGTTCCCACTTCGGTCAACGATACCGAGCGGGTGTTACGCTGTACCAGTTGGACGCCCAAACGATCCTCGAGGTAACGAACCTGTTTACTCACTTGTGATTTGGAAATCCCAAGTCGTTCAGCGGCGCGCGTAAAATGCTGCTCTTGTGCAACGGCAGCCAACACCACAATTTGTTGAAGATGTTCGAGCATAGTCTGTGCTTCCATGTTCTCAGTAGGGTGAGACTACCACATATTTCCCTGCCTCTGGAATTAATAGTGACAACGTCACACTAAGCTATCAGAGAAGCACCGTAAAACCCCCTTCCTTTTCTTTTTTCTATCTTATTGTTTTTTAATGTCAATATATTATTGTTTCCTGTGAGATACACTGAAAACATTAAATGTAAGTGCTCACTTTTAAAACGGTTATAAAATTTCACACTATCTTTCATTTATTCTTATATCGGCTTATTTATTGTTTATATCGACAATGAAAACTGGAATGGCTGTTTTTATTCATGATTGGTATCGCATAAAATTTAGCGAGGAGGTGATAGATGATTGAATTAATCAAACAGTTTTTCTTATTAGGGTGCATGTCGTTTGGTGGGCCGGCCGCGCATGTCGGCTATTTTGAGCGTGTGTTCGTCAAAGAAAAGCGGTGGCTGAGTGCGGATACCTTTGCTTCTGGTTTAGCCATCAGCCAGTTTCTACCTGGCCCAGGAAGCAGTCAGCTCGGTATGTATATTGGCTATCAACGCGCGGGTTATTTAGGTGCGTTTAGCGCATTTGTCGCGTTTACCTTGCCTTCTTTTGTTTTGTTGACAGCGGCGGCGGTATTAAACAGCGGTGCGCAAGCTTCTGATTGGGTCGCAAGCATCATTAGCGCAGCCAAATTATTAGCGGTGGTGGTAGTGATTGATGCCACTGTCTCAATGGGCCGAAAATTTATCGGCTCGTTAGCGACTGGGGCGATGGCAGTGGCAACAACGTTATGGCTATTGCTAACGCCATCGGGCGTATTATATCAAGTACTTCCCATTGTCATTGCAGGCATTGTAGGAGCTATTAGGTTTGCGAAGCCCCAATCACATCATGCACCAGTTAGCATTGCGTGGCGCCGCAGTAGCGTGATCCTGGGTCTCTTTTTACTATTGCTCACAGTACCTTGGCTGTTTAATCAAACCTTATGGGTACAGGTGTTTAATCTGTTCTACCAAGCGGGCAGTTTTGTCTTTGGTGGCGGGCATGTGGTTTTACCATTGCTCGAGCCTATTGTCGGTGACGTTGTCACTGATTCGGCGTTGATTGAAGGTTATGCGGCGGCTCAGCTAGTGCCGGGGCCGATGTTCACCATGGCGAGTTATCTGGGTGCCAGTGTTGAAGGATTAGCTCCCATTTGGGGCAGTATCATTGCAACGATTGCGATTTTCTTGCCTGGGGCATTACTTATGTTCGGTGTTTTGCCGATTTGGGAGGCGGTTAAAACTCAGCCTCGTTTGGCCGGGGCTATCAGTCTCATTAACGCAAGTGTGGTAGGGCTTCTTGCCGCCGCGCTTTATCAACCCGTATGGGTTTCCGCCTACACAAAACCTTTGGATTTAGTGCCCATCGCGCTTGGCTTAGTGGCATTAACTCAATGGCGAATTTCGGTGTTTTGGTTACTCCTATTAATGATGGTGTACCAGTTTACTCTCGCTTAATACGCGCCATACTTTGTGGCCCAGCTGTGTCTGGGCTACTTTTTATCACTTAGCGCACTATAACTTTATATGTTGTAAAGCAAAAAGCTAAGTCACATCGCTCATGTGGCTCAGCTTTTTAATTAATTTATAAACTGCAGTCTTAGAACTGCCAAGGTTGGCGAGTGCCTGTGTCGGAGGCTGTTTGTGCCAGCTCAATAGCATAGATGACTTTGCTTGCAGAAATCGGACAAACAGGCGAGGGTTGGTTATCGGTAATTGCCTTTGCTAATCCATCGAACAGGCGGTGATATTGGCCGTCTTCGAGCGTGAGAGGATCAGGGGTGACGCTGTCACCAACTTCGAGCATCCCTTGATACGCTTGCTCACCAAAACCAGAGACAGTTACCATCAAACCCGCGCGTAGTTGCTCTTCTTGAATATCTAATCCTACGGTACTGAAGGTCGCTTTTTCACCCTGGACGACAAAGCGTTCGGTGGTACCTGAACGGTAAGGGCTGGAGGATAAAATTACTTCTGTATTTGGGTAATGCAGCGTCACTTGAAAATAGTCGGTCGTTTCGCTGCTAGGGCGTAGCGCACGACAGGTGCCAGAGACCGCATCCGGTTCCCCTAAAAGGTGGAGGGCTTGGTCAATTAAATGAGAGCCGAGGTCATAGAGAATTCCGCTGCCTTCACCTGGCAATTCACGCCAACGTTGGCGGACTTCTGGGCGGTAGCGATTAAAGCTGGAATGCATGACTTTGATGTCGCCAAGCTCACCTGCTAGGTGTAACCCTTTTAGGGTGAGAAAATCCCCATCCCAACGTCGATTGTGGTAAGGACACAACACCAAGCCTTTTTGCTTGGCCAGCGCCGCTAGCTCGAGACCATCACGGCTATTGGTCACAAAAGGCTTTTCTACCAAGACATGGCAACCGGCTTCTAATGCTTGTTTAACGTGTTGGTAATGGAGGTGGTTGGGGGTAGTAATCACCACCAAATCTGGGGTTTGTTGAGTGAGTAAAGTGTTGAGGTCGTCAAAGCAAGCCGCTTTAGGCAATCGCTGTGCAACTTGTTCGGGTTTACTGGACACAACAGCTGAAATAGCGAACTCAGAGATTGCACTCAAAAAAGGAACGTGAAATGTATTGGCAGAAAAGCCAAAACCGACCAAAGCTGTTTTTATCATAAAGCGTACTCGCATTGACGATGTATTATCAGCACTTTATCGGACATCGACACGCCAATCAATCTAAGTGCAAGATCTCTCTGTCTCAATATGGATATAGTTATAGATTAAGTCCATAATGAGAGTGTGTGAGCATGAAATGGTGAATGATATGACAGCAGCACAAGCACCAAAGGCGGCAGACAAGAAGAGAATGGCTCAGGTCGGCTTCAAAGCTGCTGTAAAAATAATGGAAGGATGGGGCTGTACCGGCGCAGACATGCAGCGAATTCTTCGCATGCCAAGGTCTACATTCCAAAAGTACAAGGCGAACCCAGACACTATATCTATGGATGATGATCAGCTTGAGCGCTTAAGCTATATCGCAAACATTCACAGTAGCCTTCGAATCATCTTCGATAACCAAGAGAACGTTCAGGGTTTCATGTCGATGGAGAACAAAAACGCTTACTTCGAAGGGCAGACGCCTTTATCTATTATTAGTAGCGGCAAATTCGCTGATCTTTACGAAGTGTTCTGTCGTGTCGACGCGTTACGTTCAGGTCAATGGGGGTAGCATGCCGAAAGCGAGAGAAAATCAAGCGGTAGGTTATAGGCTCATTCCGTCTAAATACCCGACGATTGATTTGTTTGATGATGTCCTTAATCCGCAAGACTTTGAGGTGATGTATCAACTGCAAGCATTGACGAATCCACGTATTCTCGATGAAGTGGGTGATGTTTCCCTGATTAAGCCGGAGGAAATCCCGTACCACTGTGAACGTGGTCGTAGCTATGCGGTAGCCGCCTTTACGCACATTAACCGTGATGGCTCACGTTTTGCTGATGGCAGCTTTGGGATGCTTTATATTGGTGACACCGAACAAACCGCTGTAAAGGAAGTCATGTATCACCAGCGCAAGTATTGGGCTGGCGTTAATGGGCTTCACTATGATCGTTTGGTGTTTAGGGCGCTTCGTTTCACATTTGATGATAATAAGGTGATTGATGTGTGCGACAAGCCAATGACAGATCCAATTTACGACCTGATTGATTACTCTGCGGCACAGATGCTTGGCCGCCAGGTGCGGCAAAATGATGCATTATCAGGGATCCGCTACCACTCAGTGCGAAATGAAGGGAGGATTTGCTGGGCGATGTCTACGCCAAAAGTGGTTAGCGATGTCATCCAATGCTTCCATGCAGAAATGATTTGGAACGGGAAAGAAATTAGCCAGGTTGAGAAGATTTACTCAATGGATTAATCGATATAGCGGTATATTAATAAACCAGCCTTAAGTGCGCATTATGTATGTTATGTTAAATAAAGTGTTTATCAGATGACGAATCGTATCGATAAGACAAGCGCCTTGCCTCCTCACCTCCATTTTCTCTCCCCCTTCAGTTTTCTGACGCGATGATTCAACATAACTGGCTATTTACCATAAAATAGCTAATCACCACTTTCTTTAATCAACTTAGTTCAAATGCTCCGCTTGACCTAAGATGCTTCAATCACGCAGTGATGAGCCAAACAAGATCAGCGTTATTGCTATTTTATACTTCTACCGCATTGAAGCGTCAGTTCGCCAAAGTCACGGCAATTGCTGTCGTGACCAGCCTGTTCCCGCATTTCTTGCGGTGTCGGACGGCGCTAATAAGGTGATGGCGGCAAGCGTTCAAAGTCATCAATCACTTTAACCATGTTGGGTGGCGTATCACTCCATCGCCAAAATACGATATTTTTCATGTCCTGAGTGGCTCCACGTACAAAACTTGGCACAATAATGGCGTTGACCTTTGCGTTGATGAGCTGCGTCGATAAGTGCCAACTATCGGGCGTTTGCTGCTGGGTCACTTGATCTAACCAAGCACAGCTTAGTGTCGAGGGCTTGATACCACAGTTTAGAAGCACCGTTTCATCGGTCAGATCGAGTACATTGTCACAGTCGACATCATATTGACATATTGTCAGAGGCTGAGCTTTAAAACGAAACCCCTGCTGAGCCTCGACCCATGCACCTGATTGAGACAGTGAGGTGTATAAGGCGCCAACACCTTTTGGGTTAAACCGACCACCGTTGCGTCTTGCCCCTTCACCACTGTTAGGCGCGTATAACCAGCGAGGGTTATGGCCACGAAATACCGCACCTTCAAATTTAAACAAATGGTCCTTTAGCTTCTCTTCACGCATAACCGCCTTCGCTCGTATGATTGAGGTAGGCTCTGACCGCATCTATTCGATCGTGCTTAACCAGTTGTTCTGCGGTTAATCCGCCAAACTCTGGCAGCCCTTCGCTCCGATACCACGCGTAGGCATGAAATTCATTCCCCGTCCACGGAAGGATTCGGTTGATCACTTCTGTGCAGTTACGTAGTTGTTGCTGCGCCTTGATTGTTGAATATCGTTCGGTGCGACTCAGCGTGGAATAAGGTAACCCAGACAATGACGCAATTTCTTTCAAATTTGTATGGAAAAACGCGGCCATTTTGCTCGGTTCAACGATACCTTCTGCGTTCATGACGACATCTAAAATAGATCGGTTCATCGTAGCTACCATGTCATTTAAATTTGACTTATATACGTCTAAAATGGATGACATTATGACGGTTGTCAAGCTGGGCTAAAATACAGCAGAACAGCAGGTGTTTACTGTACCGGGAACACAAATCACGGTTTGCTCCGGACGAATTCCACCCGTTAACCTTTTTAGGTTCAGCAAGGTTTGCTACAGTTCACCAGTCATTAGATCATTCATTATAAGGATAACCATGAAAGCGCACATTTGGGCGTGTTTGCTCGTGGCGTTAGCCAGTTTTGGCGCGATAGCTCAGGACGAAAACGATGTTAAGCATACTAAGGCGGCCAAAGAGCCAACATCGTACGCCGAGCAAAGTATTTACGATAAACCATTGATGGAAAGGTATGTTTTGGATGAGATCCGGAACTTAAGAACCGATTTCCAAGCGTTAGAAAAACGTATGGTCACAGAGATCACCGACCGTGAGCTCGACGTGGCGGATAAGTCACTCAACTACGCTAATGTGACAGTGACCTACTTCTTTTATCTCATCGCGGGCGCAGCATCGCTCATTGCCCTCGTTGGCTGGCAGTCGTTACGTGATATTAAGACCAACACCAAAGAACTGGCGGATCAACAGTTATCTGAAATTGCAGAGCAATATGAGCGCAAGTTCCAAGCGCTCGAGCGAGATTTGAAGCGTAAAACACGCATTATTGCTGAAAATAACAAAGAAATTGAACGCATTAACGAAATCCATAACTTATGGTTACGTGCGCAGCATTCGCAGACGCCAGAGCAGCGGATGGAAATTTATAATGAGATACTCAAAATCCGCCCTGGTGATCTCGAAGCGTTAACTCACAAAGCGGATGCCGCGATGGAAATGGGTGAATACCATTGGGCGCTAAGTATTAGTAACCGTGTCTTGGAAGTGGATGAGCGCAATGCTAATGCCCTATTCCAACGCGCTTGTGCTTATGCAAGGTTAGGTGCCGAGGACCAAGCCGTGTCTGACTTAGAGCTGGCGATAGCTGAAAGTGCTTCATTGCGTGAGGCGGCTCGAGAAGAGGCCGACTTTGAATCACTGCATGGTCACGAGCGGTTTGATCTGTTGATTGACCCTGATGGACTTATTTAAGCAACAAAAAACGTAAACAAAAAAACCAGGCATGAGATGTTGCCTGGTTTTTCTTTTTACCCGCCGGCCAGTTTGACTGTGTGGCCTTTCTTTTCTAAGTGCGTTTTGATGTTGTCGCGCTTATCCCCTTGGATCTCAATCACGCCATCTTTCACGGCTCCCCCGCAACCACATACTTTTTTGAGTTCGGCGGCGAGCTGTTTTAATTCAGCATCATCAAGGTCTAAGCCAGTGACTAAGCTGACGCCTTTACCTTTGCGCCCTTTTGTTTGGCGCTGGATACGAACAATGCCATCCCCTTTAGGGCGTTGAGGCTTCTCGGGCGTTTCTTTGATTTTTCCAGATTCTGTTGAGTAGACTAAGCGGTTTTCGTCAGACATGGTGATAGTTTTGCTTCGTTGAACATTTTAGACTTATACTATCAAAAGCAATGCTATGTTGGCAGTCACTATCCGCGCAGCTGCTCTCCATTCTTATCAATAAAAAGCTTTAATCCTGGTAGCGATCCCTTCATCAGTTTGCCTCGGACAATCATATACCAGCCCTTTTCATCTTTTTCTGGATCGTCGTTCATAATACGAAAACCATTATATTCTTCCACCTGCTTTTTTGACGATACGTCATCCTCTTCATCATCAAAATCGGCGGGATCGACAAGAATACTGGTGTCAGCCCACCACTCGATTGATTTTTTCACATTGTGCAAACTGCCAGATATCGATTTACCCCCGAGTCTAGCGCGGTAAACCTCTGTGGCCTCATCGCCACCTTCTGACTTTTCAATCGTATAACCACGATGAAAAAGGCGTCGGGTCATGTTTTTTCCTCCCGCAAATAGCCGTGTACGCCATGTTGCATTGAACTACGGCCTTGAGTCTGTTTTAGACTATTATCAGCCCTACTTAGAATTATTTCATTAATCCAAGCCATTAACGGACTTAGGGTCTAGTGTAATGAGACATAAGTCTAATATTTTTCATTCTAGTGTGTTAGACTGACAACAAACATATAAAGTTATAGTGCGTTATGAAAAAGATTTTACCGCTTGAGCCAAAACATATTCTCGATAGCTTGGCCCTTTTCAATCAAGGCGTAGTCAGTTTGGATGAGTGGGAATTATTAACACAAGGCGCTTACAGTCGTAATTCATTACTCAGTTACCGTAATGACTGGCACGTATTTGCTGATTTTTGTCACGGCCAAGGGGTCACAGCCGTGCCGTGTGCGATAACGACTTTGCGTCGCTTTGCCGAGCTTGCGGCTCAACACCGTAAAATATCGGCGATTCGTCGTGTCGTGGTCACCGTCGGTTTAGTACATCGACTACATCAACAGCGTGATCCCAGTAAACATCGCGAAGTAAAATACGCCATGGCTCGATTACTTCAGGCAAAGTTACCGGAAAGTAAAGAAGCCACTCCCTTTCACGCTCAGCACATGATACAACTCAATGAACAACTCGCCAGTTCGCAAAGACTGCAAGATCTGAGAGATCGGCTTGTATGGTCACTTTCTTATGAAGGATTGCTTAAACGCAGTGAACTTGCCGCACTGACCACAGACGATCTGATTACTCAAGGCACCCAAACGTTCATAATAGTTAGAGATCAACGGGTAGCATTGAGTGAGCAAACAGCGATGTTAGTCGCCCAGTGGTTGGATAAAACAGGAATGAATCATGGCCCCCTACTTCGTCGAATCAACAAACATGGCCATTTAGGTGAGACCGCATTAGACCCGTCATCGATTTATCGGGTCTTTCGACGCGCGAGTCGCTTGCTGGGTGAATCCGTTACTTTTTCTGGGCAATCGCCTCGCGTCGGTGCAAGCCGTGCACTTGCCAATAAAGGAATGACAATAAAACAAATCCAGCATCTTGGCCGCTGGAAAAGCCCCGCAATGCCGGCGCAATATGTCGGTAACACGATAGCAAGTGAACAAGCTAAAGCGCGATACCGACATAAGAAGCTGACGGAATAACTAGCTTACTCGCCGTCCCGTTGCATGGGTGATCCGTGATGCGAGATATTCATCAAATGCTAACCCATGATGTTCAACCAATTTAGGGAACATGGAAATGGGGGTCATACCTGGAAAGGTATTAATTTCGTTGACGAGTACCGTACCGTTCTCTGTCAAGAAAAAGTCAATGCGCGACATGTCCTTTAATCGCAGTTGCTTAAACGCTTGATGGGCATAGTCGCGAATACAGGCAACTTGTTCCTCGCTAAGGTCGAGTGCTTCAATCTGTGTATTGCTCGAACTCCCTTCACTGTATTTCTCTTCAAAGGTATAAAAACTCCCCTCTGGACAGCGTATTTCACCCGGCTTGGTGACAATAATTTCGTCGCCAACCTGAAACGCGGCGACCTCTAATTCACGCGGTTGAATCGCTTTTTCGATCAATACTTGGTCAGAAAACGTAAACGCATCTGCAATGCATGTTGAGAGCTGCTCTTCTTCAGTCACACGATAGCAGCCTACACTGGATCCTTGACTGGCCGCTTTGACGAAAACGCCTTGATGCTCAGCAAAAAAGGCGGACGCACGTGCCATGCTTTGGTCACTTTGATCGGTGATAAACACGTAGGGTGTGTTCGGAATGCCGAGGGCATCAAACCACAACTTCGAGGTGATTTTATTAAAGCAAATTTGGCTACCTTCCGGGCCGCATCCTAGGTAAGGCAGGCCGGTGATCTCGAGTAGTGACTGAATATCCCCCGTCTCGCCGGGAAAACCATGGAAGCAAGGGATCACATAATGAATTTGCCTATGCTCAACCTTGCTACAAAGCATGCCATCAGTATCAAGGTGACAGCGCATACCATCGTCAAGATGCCATCCATCTTGGGTGATTTCGACTTTTTGGACATTGACTCGAGGGAGCTTCGCTAGCTGTGATTCAATATACTGCGCAGAAACGAGCGAGATATCGTGCTCCGCACCACCGCCACCGCACAGTAAAAGCAGGTTTAGTTTCGTCATAATTTTCTCTCACCACGTGCATTAACACGTTACCTGAATATACCGCCATAGTAGTCAAATGCGACGTTGCTTTCACCTATCGACGCGTATTTGTTGGTATTTTGGTGTTTGATTGCTGCGGGTTTGTTCAAAGCTGACCCAAGAGCCAGCTTCTATATTAACAGGCGCGGAGATTCGACTAGTTAACGCGTGTCATCTCAGGCGTTGATGAACGCTTAATGTCTGCGATGTCACGAACAAAAGGACCATACTGCTGAATGGTTTGCGGTAAAGCCTTAATGGCACGCTTCGCTGCCTCTCGTGATGAATATTCACCATACAACAAGGTATACCAAGGTAAGCCGTCTACCATTTTCTTGTTGCTCCAAAGTGGCTCGTTACTTGGAAGCCGTTTGGCGTAATCACTAAACCCGCGATCATGGCTAAGTGCCACAATTTGAATGGTATACCCTGGGCCCTGGCTTGATGTTTTTACGGTTTGTTTTTTCGGCGCTGGCGCCGCTTCCTCTTTCCAAGCGGATTGCTCTTTCGATACAGATCGTTCTTTCGATGCGGATCGCTCTTTCGGTTGTGGTGCCGAGGTTTTCACAGTCTCGCGCGTATCGGTTGACTCAATGGTCTGACTATAAATTTCAGTGGTCACACCACCGCCACTGCATCCTGTTAGCAGCAGCGCAACTGCAAGTAAGCCCAGTTTTTTCATTGTTATTCTGTCAGTTATCCAAATTTGTTTCATTGTGCCCCCGACCTAATAGCCATTCAACCAAAAGTTAACCTGTTATATAAGGTTTCCGGTGATAGCTCACAGATAGAACGTTAAACGACGTGCTTGAGTGTATCGTAACAGTCAGTTTCTGCCCCACCCAGATCACATTGCGTTAAAAAAGACCGTTGATTTCAACGCTGAACCGATAGACTGGCTTCAGAGCTTAACCAATTGATGTGCCCACCGTTGATGACGCTGGGCGACGCTTTTCCGGAGGAAACTATGGCCGGCATCGATCAACTCCTCAAGCCTAAATCTATTGCGGTTATAGGTGCGTCCGACCGCAGCGGGCGCGCAGGCTACGTGATCACCCGCAACTTACAATCCGGTGGATTTCAAGGCCCTATCATGCCTGTCACACCTAAGTATCAAGCGGTTGCCGGCATTTTGGCGTATAAAACGATTGCGGACCTGCCACTTGTTCCCGACTTAGCCGTTCTCTGTACCCGTGGTGAAGCGACGCCAGCGCTTATCGAACAATTGGGAGAAAGAGGCGTTAAGCTCGTCATTGTGCTCGCAGCCGGGATGCGCGGCCAGCTCGACTCACTCGGCACAAGTCAGTACGCGATAATGCAACGGGTGGCAGAGAGATACACCATGCGCGTGCTTGGCCCCAATAGTTTGGGCATGATTTTGCCATGGCTTAACCTTAACGCATCCTTTGCACCTGTGCCGGCCAACAAAGGAAACATTGCTTTTGTCTCTCAATCGGCTGCCGTCTGTACCACTATTTTGGACTGGGCGCGAAATAAACGTATTGGCTTTTCAACCTTTATCTCATTGGGCGAAGCCTGTGATATTGATTTCCCCGAATTACTCGACTTTTTGTGTCGCGACAGTAAAACCGACGCGATTTTGCTCTACGTCGATTCAATTCGTGATGCACGGCGCTTTATCTCCGCTGCGCGAGCGGCCGCCCGAAACCGTCGTATTCTCGTATTGAAAAGTGGTCGTACCCGCGGTGGATCTGTTGCTCTTGAGCAACTTAGTCAGACCAGTACAGGGTTAGATGCCGCTTACGATGCTGCAATTCGTCGCTCTGGGATGTTACGTGTAAACAATACGCACGAGTTATTTGCCGCGGTCGAGACGCTGTCTCACTCCGTTCCTTTACGTGGAGAACGGCTCGCGATTATCACTAACGGCGGTGGGCCGGCTGTGATGGCGGTTGACACGCTGATGGATGCTGGGGGTAAGCTAGCGACCTTGAGTGACTCAACGCTTGACGCCCTAAATCAGGTCTTGCCTGCAAGCTGGTCGCATACGAACCCCATTGATCTGGTCGGAGATGCTGACACGCAGCGTTACCAAGCGGCAATAGATATCATGTTAAACAGTGATGAGGCCGACGCGGTTTTGATCATGCATTCCCCATCGGTCACGGCACCTGGACTGGCGACCGCCAAAGCCATCATTCATTCATTAAAAGAAAACCCTCGCGCGCGGCGCTTTAATATTTTAACGAATTGGCAAGGAGAGGGAGACGACGCCACAGTCGCCCGGCTGGCGTTCACGCATGCCGGCTTCCCAACCTATCGAACACCTGAAAGCGCCGTGACTGCTTATATGCACTTAGTAGAATATAGGCGCAACCAAAAGCAATTAATGGAAACCCCTACCTCGACTGGACTCATGGACTATGACTTATTGGCCGCACGGGCGTTTATCGAACAAGCAGAAGACATTGAGCATCTCACCCTAACGACCCATGAGGTACGACCCTTTTTAGAAGCTTATGGTATGCAGGTTATCTCTACCTGGCTCGCGACCGACGCGGTAGAAGCCGCCCAAATTGCCGAACAAGTTGGTTATCCTGTTGCCGTGAAGCTTCGCTCTTCCGATATTCGTCATAAATCAGATGTACAAGGCGTAATGTTGAATTTACGTACAGGGGCGGAAGTCGCTAATGCCGCTCAAGCGATCCTTGATCGCGTGTCTGTCACTTTTCCCAACGCCCACATCCAAGGATTATTGGTACAGTCGATGGCTCCGCGAGCGGGTGCCCAGGAGCTGCGCGTTACCATCAGTAATGATCCCGTTTTTGGTACCATCATTTTACTCGGAGAAGGCGGCTCTGATTGGGATGTCACCAAAGATGCGGCAGTCGGGATCCCGCCGCTTAATATGGCACTGGCGCGCTATCTTGTGATTGGCGCGATTAAAAGCGGTAAAATCAAGCAACGCGGCTTTCCTATTGCTATCGATGTATCGCGTCTATGTCAATTTTTAGTGACATTGTCACAAATGATCATTGATTGCCCGGAAGTCGATGAGCTCGATATCCACCCACTTCTGGTCGCTGGCGAGGAACTCACGGTTTTGGATGCATCGCTGCGGTTACGAGATTACGCGGGTAGCCAACAAAAGCGCTTAGCTATTCGGCCTTACCCTAAAGAATTGGAGCAATCGGTCACGCTTAAAAACGGACAAACCATTCTGCTGCGTCCTATTCTTCCCGAAGATGAGCCAACGCATAAGGCCTTTGTCGAAAAAGTGTCTGAAGAGGATCTATACCGCCGCTTTTTCTCTGACGTTGGCGAGCTAAATCATGAGGCGTTAGCGAATTTGACTCAAATTGACTATGACCGTGAAATGGCGATAGTGGCCACGTTCCAACTATCTTCCGGGAGAGAAGAAATCTGGGGAGTCGCGCGTTTATTGGCCGATCCTCAAAATACAGACGCCGAATTTGCGGTCTTAGTCCGCTCTGATTTAAAAGGTGTTGGTCTCGGCAGTGTGCTTATGGACACCATTATTAACTATGGCCGCCAGGCAGGCCTATCACGCATCACCGGGATGACCATGCCCAATAATCGAGGGATGATCGCACTCGCACAAAAATGCGGCTTTAGTATTGATGTGCAAATGGCCGATGGCATCGTCGATATGCAACTGCCGTTATCATCCAACGCGTAAGCGAAGACAACGCGCGACCAAAGCTGGTCAATTCAATCCAGCGCCTTCTTCATTCAAGACGAAGACTTATTAATCGGTATGTCGCCTGCTTGCATGTAAGGCGCAAGTAAATTGGGCAACTGTCTGACTAACCAGGATTTAGCATTGCCCATTCGATTGCGCTTCCAGGCTACTCCGAACTTGAGCTGAAACGGCTCTCCCCCTTTTAGGCGTTTTAAACGTCCGGCGTTGAGATCGTCTTGGACCCAAAACCAGGGCAACGTCCCTATGCCTTGGCCATTCAAAATGGCCGTATATTTGTCATGCATGGAACTGACGGTTAAGCGTGGTTGATTTTCCAGCACATTATAGGTTTTCGGCTGCATACCTCGCGCCGTGTCAGCAACCGCGACGCCACGGTATTTGGCGCGAACATCGGGTTCAACCGGGCGCGCTTCTTTATGTATCGGATGGTCGGGAGCGGCAACCCAATAGGCGCTCATTTCTCCCAGCGGTTGTACTTTTATCCCTTGAGGCACAGTATCAGGGATCGGCGCAATCAGTACATCTGCGCGCTCTTGTGCTAACGCCTCCCAACAGCCTGCTAGTATTTGCTCAGACAGTTTCAGCCGTGTACTACTCTTTTTAGCTAAACGCTCGATCAGCGGAAAAAAGAAGTCACTCTTAAACAATCCATCGTAGGCAAGACAAATTTCCAACTCCCAGCCGTGAGCCAATGATGCAGCATCCGCCACCATTTCATCTGCCGCTTTTAACAACATGCGCCCTCGCTCAACCAATAAATGGCCGGCATCAGTAAACGTCGCACGGTGGCCTGAACGATCAAAAATCACTAATCCAAGTTCGTCTTCAAGCTTTTGTACTTGATAGCTCAGCGATGAGGGCGCACGATTCAACGACTCAGCGGCAGCAGCAAAACTGCCTTTTCGCTCAATAGCATCAAGAACGTGTAAGGCTTCAAACGACAACATAATTTTCTCTCGATGATCACCCTAAAAAGGGCACGTAACAGATCTACACACTATATCAGGGTTTACCTTGCCACCCTATGGTAAATCGAAGGGCAATCACTCGTGAGGAAGCATTATGTGTTAGTCACGATAAATCAGGCATATAGCACAAAATAACCATCGATTTCGTTTCCTTTTTCGTCAAGGTGTCATACTCTAAAACAGAGGTGACAATGAGATTAGACCGTATAGAAATTGCAGGCTTCCGTGGCATCCGACGCCTATCACTCCAAGTCGATGAACTCACCGTGTTGATCGGCGAAAACGCATGGGGGAAATCGTCTCTTTTGGATGCACTGGAGCTCGCACTCCATCCCAGTGGCGATAAACCTCAGTTTAAACGCTCTGACTTTCATGTTGACCATGCCCTTGGCGTCGCACCAGAACAACAATTTCAGATTATTCTCCGTTGGCAGGAAAGTTTTCCGGGGGAGCATAAAGCTCGCCGTTATCGTCGTTTTAAGCCGCTCTGGAACGGTGAAAATGCCGGTTGCCGAACTTTAGATTACTGTCTGAACGCGACCATGCAAGAAAGTAAAGTTTCGGTACAGCGTGTATTCTTGTCTTGTCAGGGAGAGATAATTGAAAAGGTCGACAACGATGCGCTCGCAAGCCATTTAATGCAGATCCACCCCGTTGTTAGGGTACGTGATGCCCGACGTATGCGGGTACCTGGGCAAATGGTCAATAAAGACAATACGCGGGTTGAGCAACGTTTAGATAATACCTATCGCCGTTTATTAATGATGCCTGGGCACGTTAACAAAGGGGAAATAAAAAGTGGTCTGCATGCAATGCGTCAGCTACTCGATCACTATTTTGCCGCTGACGAGCATAGCCGCGCCCCCTATCCCATTCATGCTCCTGGCGCACTGTCGATTACCCATAATCAAATGCACCCCTTAGAAGCGGTTGCCGCCAATACATCTAACCAAAGCCGGCTCGTATTAATGGGGTTACTGAGTGCATTTGTGCGGGCGCGTGGCCCGAAACAACTCAAACGCAATGCCCGACCTATTATGTTGTTTGAAGATCCTGAAGGTCGGCTACACCCCACACTTTTAAATCAGGCATGGCGCCTCATCCAACTCATGCCCATGCAAAAACTGTTGACCACCAATAGCGGTGATTTGTTGGCTGGCGTTCAGCTCGATCATATTCGCCGGCTTGTACGCCATCCCACGGAAACACGTAGCCATCAAGTCCCTTCTCATCTACTGACGCAAGATGAACGTCGGCGTGTCACGTTCCACGTTCGCTTTCATCGTCCCAGCGCACTGTTCGCACGCTGCTGGTTATTGGTTGAAGGTGAAACTGAAATCTGGCTATTTAATGAGCTTGCACGATTACAAGGTTATGACTTTGCAGCGGAGGGTGTCCATTTGATTGAGTTTGCACAAAGCGGACTTAGGCCACTCATCAAGACCGCCAAGGCACTGGGCATTGAATGGCACCTTGTCGCCGATGGTGATATGGCAGGAAAGAAGTACGCAGCCACCGCGCGAGGACAAATCGAGCATCAGCCCGAAGGAGCAAGACTGACGGTACTGCCCGATAGAGATATTGAGCATTATTTATATAACAATGGCTATGAGCCGTTGTTTCGCGAGATGGCTGGCGTGGCGAGCCAGCAGCCGCACATGAACGATAAGCGTATCATCGCCAAGGCGTTAAAGCGCTACGCAAAACCCGATGCCGCCCTGGCCATTATTGCTTATACAGAAAATGAGCTGAATACGCCGATCCCTAAACTGCTCCGTTGGGTTATTCAGCGTGCCATCGGGCTAGCTAGAGGCGTTGGATAACGCCTCAAACACACTTATTGTTCGACGCGTTGGAAAAACAGCGTCACTTTGCCCACTTCAATGCCCCATTTTCGCATCGAGGTCACGTTAAAGAGATGATCATCATCTTGACGGAACATCCAGTCATCAAAGTGGAACTGATATTCACTCTCGCCAACAGGCACCACTAAATCATAGCGCCAATTCAGGGCATTACCCGCAACGACACCCCTTGCCTCGCCGACGATATCGCCAGCCGTCCCCGTATAAGTACCATCTTGATGACGCGTAATCGTCCACACGCGCGTTTGGGTTTCTCCGTCCGCATAGATAAACGATTCATCCAATGTGAGCGTGTCACCGTCGACCGTTCCCTCAATATCCACTTCGAAGCGGCGGGTTTGCTCCCCTGTAAAGTCTTGGACCATGCCCCACGCTTTGGTATGTCCATCAAAATACTCGAACATGTTGAACGCCGGCTCACGATCTTGATAATCATCGATATCCGCCGAACAAGCAGCAAGCATGATAACGCTTGCAAGGGTAAGGCATGCCCGGTTAAAACTGCGGGTCCACTTTGTCATGATGCTTCTCCTAATAATGCGCGCCGATGATCGGGGTACTCTGTGTTTTCTGATAACCAGATAGCTAAAAAGGCGTCGGCTAGATCTGTGTCATCGATCACTAATGTGGTGCGCCAATCTTGCCCTTGAGATTGATAATGGAAAACGCCTTTGTCCTTGTAGCGAACAAACGCAAGTCGATCGTCTTCGGCAATATCGCCCCACGCATCATTAAGCGCAGTTTGCCAGCGTTCACGTTGTGAAGCCGAATAACCTAAATGCGCCCATTGGTCGTTAGTGGCTTTCATCAAGCGCTCGTCGCTAATATCACGGGCATACGTGATCACCAGAGCATGAGGTAATGGTGGTTCGTAATCGCCTGATGGCGTGCGTAATGACGATTGATAAATCGTCCACCAGCCCCAAGTTAAGGTCGCTTCCCCCACTTCGGGCCATTGCTGCCAGGCCATCGAGCCGCCGGTCGTTGGCTGCTCAGCTTGCACGGAAGTTGCCATGGTGAGAATGAAGCTGGCAATAAGTACTTTCCATCCTGTCATTGTTGTCCCCTTGTTGCCGCCATTCGGGCCTCTACTTTGTGTTGTAACCAACGCATTAAGGCAACGAATAACACATTGTATATCGCCCAAACGCCGAGTAATACCACGCCCGTTATCCAAAAGGATTGCGGGAATGATAATGCACCGAGTCGCTCTCCCGCGAGATAACTGCTTGCTCCCCCCACACTGCCAATGCATGTGATCAACCAAATTGGCCGAGCGAGCACGAGTTCACGCATAAGCCACGCAAAGGCGCAAAAACCCAACCAAAGTAAAATAAGCCAAGAAGGCATGATCAGTGAGCTGGTGTCGACAGCTAACCACTGCGTATACAGCATCACACTGTCACCAATGATGCCTAATGGGGCAAGAGTTAAGATCCCAGCGATCACGGTACGATCATAGGCGATCGCAGCCAGTAACATCGCTCCCATCAACCATTGTAAACTCGGCGGCCCGATAGCCGCCGAAAACCAGTACACGTTGAACAATAAAGAGATCAACACAAAACGCATTATTTAGGCCTCTCGCCAAGCCGGACGACTGAGCAACAGCTGGACTGCACTGATGGTTCGCTCTCTGAAGCCGCCTTCGCAATAGCAAAAATAAAAACGCCACAGGCGCGCAAAACGATCGTCGTATCCGTATTCCCGCAAGGTCTCTGCTTGTTGATTAAACCGGGTATGCCAGTCAGCTAGCGTTTGCGCGTAATCCAAACCAATGTCTTTTAAATCCCGCATCACAAAGTCCGTTTGGGCGGTGAAGTGATCAAGTAAGACGTTTACCGAGGGCAAAAACCCTCCCGGGAAAATGTGCTTTTGAATAAAATCGACATTGCGACTGTAATGGTCATAACGTTGATCCGCTATTGTAATCGCTTGAATCGCCATCAAACCACTCGGCTTGAGTAGTGACTGACACTTCCGCACAAAGGTATCTAGGTATTCTTTGCCTACCGCTTCAATCATCTCTATCGAGACAAGTTTGTCGTACTCGCCGGTCAGATCGCGGTAATCCTCTTTAAGCAATGTGATCTGATTATCTAACCCCTCTCGTGCAATACACGCCTGTGCCCAAGCATGCTGTTCTTCCGAGATGGTGGTGGTAGTAACGCGACAGCCGTAATGCTTTGCGGCATAGATCGCCATGCCACCCCAACCTGTGCCAATTTCGATCAGGTGATCATCAGGCGTCAGCGACAGTTGTCGGCAGAGACGATCCATTTTTTCGATTTGCGCCGCTTCTAGTGAGGCTTCCTTTTCCGGATAAATCCCACTGGAATACAGCATTTGATCATCGAGAAAGTGACGATACAGATCGTTGCCAAGATCATAATGCGCGGCAATATTGCGGCGTGCTGTGTCTTTCTCGTTACGATTGCGCCAATGTGCCAGTTTATGACCGAGGCTCACCAACCAACCCGTGTGCTTTTCTATCCGATCAATCGCCGGCAAATTACGAGCAAAGACCCGAATCACGTCGGTTAGACTGGGCGATTCCCACCAGCCTTCAATATAAGCTTCGGCGGCTGCAATACTGCCACCGGTCAAAATCCGAGTATAAAAACGTGGATCATGGACTAAGACTGATGCATGTAATTGTGCCTGAGGATCTCCGCACTGCAAGGTCTGACCCTGCTCATCAACGAGCGAAATGGAAGCATCTTTGACGTGTGCCATTAACGTATAAACCAACTGCTTCGCGTAATGCTCTTTACGCGTCAATGTGCGTTGACTTTGAGGTACGTCCGTTACAGACATAATTACTCCTTCTTCGCACCCGGGTGCGGATAAAACGGTGCGCCCTTTATCCAAAGTTTGAGCGCTTGCCAATAAATACCAATGAGAACTTTTACTGTCTCTATCGGTGTCCGGATCAATAACTTACCCAATGTTTTTGAGGTAAAAGGCCGTCGTTGTAGGCCAAGTGTCGCGTCAAACTCCTTGGCTTCGCGGTGCGCTTCAAGATGCAAGTGCACGCGCTCGCGGGGCGGACGAAGACGCCAATGATAGCGTTGTTCTATTGGATTGAACGGCGACACATGAAACGCTTTATCATTTTCCCAACGCGTACCGGCCGGAACCGCGTAATAGTGGCGCTCGCCCCAAGGAGTGTTACTGACTTCTGCAAGCACGTAGCGCCAGTTATTGTCGTGATCATAGACGTAGTAAAAATTCGCCGGACTAAAATACACGCCGAGATAACGCAGCTGACACAGCGCATAAACTTTTCCTTCTATGCGCTCGCCCGTGAGTGTGTATACCTTGTCAAGACACGCCGCTTTGGTATCTTCTCGCCCATCTAAATAATCTCGATAATCAAAGGCCGCCCAGCCCCATTTACCCAGCCGGAACCCCGTGACCTGTGACGACAGTAATGCCAATTCGTCTAGGTCAATCAACGGCATAAAAACAGGATACGTGAACGTATGTTTGATCGGTGTATAGCGCCGATGCCGGACCTGGCCGACATACAAACCGCTATTCAAAGTTACAACCGACTCAGTCACGAATTGATGCCCTCCACCACGTCAAGTGCACTTTTAACCCCATCTTCATGAAAACCGTTATACCAATACGCGCCACAGAACCAGCTTTGCTGTTGGCCATTAATCTGATGACGCTTTTGCTGTGCTGCGACGCTCTCGGTATTAAACACAGGGTGTGCATACACAAAACGACGTAAAATCTTACTGGGTTCTATTCTGTGTGTTTGATTGAGCGTGACACAAAACGTCTCAGGCGACTGAATTGATTGCAATATATTCATATTGTAGGTCAAAGCTGCCGGATCCGTGTCTATTTCTTCTGACAAGGGCAAATGATAATTCCAGCTCGCCCATGCACCTTGTCGCTTAGGTAACAGAGAGGTGTCCGTATGTAGCACCACTTCATTATCTTGATAAGGAATGGCGCCGAGAACGTCACGCTCTGCATCACTGGGATCGGCCAACATAGCAAGCGCTTGATCGCTATGACACGCGAATACCACCTGATCAAACACCTGCTCGCCCTTATCCGTGGTGACATAGACCGCGCCTTGATCACGTCGAACCTGTTTTACCGGCGTATTGAGATGAATTTTATCGGCAAAAGCCGGTGTCAGTTTTTTCACGTATTCGCGTGAACCACCTGGTATCACATACCACTGCGGTCGATTCGTTACATCTAACAAACCATGATTTTGGAAAAACCGTAGGAAAAAGGCTAATGGAAATCCACGCATATCCGACAGCGTTGACGACCAAATGGCCGCCCCCATCGGTAAGATATAGTTTTGACAAAAATAATCACTGAACCCATGTTGGTTAAGGAAATCCCCTAAGGTATTCAATGATGAAGACGAGGCGCTATCTTTCGCTGCGTAAGCGTCACGTGCGAGACGATTAAAGCGCATGATTTCGGCCAGAAAGCGATAAAAACGTACATTAACGATATTGCGTTTTTGCGCAAACAACGACGACAAGCTGTGGCCGTTATATTCTAAGCCGTTTGCATCGTTGCGCACACTAAAACTCATTTGTGAAGGCTGACGTCCAACCCCGATGTCATTGAGCAAGCGCTCATAATTTGGATAAGTTCTGTCATTAAAGACGATAAAGCCGGTATCAATCGCGTATTGACCACTTTCGACCTCAATATCAACGGTCGCCGTGTGACCACCGAGGTAGTCATTCGCTTCAAATAACTGAATATCATGTTGTTTGTTAAGGTAATGGGCGCACGTTAACCCGGCAATGCCCGAACCAATAATGGCAATTTTCATGGTTTAGTTCCTTGTCATACGTCGAGCAAGGGCTATCTGCCAAGACATAGGCAGTAGCGCTAAAAATTTAAGAATAAACGTGAATTTTCGTGGGAAATGCACTTCTGTCTTGCCTTTGGCTAATCCAGACTGGATCGCTGCCGAGGCTTGTTTGACACTGACTCGCATCGGCATAGCAAAGTCATTTTTGTCCGTGAGCGGGGTTTCCACGAAACCAGGAGAAACAAGTGACACTGTCACTCCTTGCTGAGCAAGATCGGCGGATAACGTATTGGCGATATAGCTGATCGCCGCTTTGGAGGCGCCATAAGCTTCTGCTCGGGGTAGCGGCATGTAACTGGCAGAGGAACCCACGATCGCAAGATGGGTCGCATCACTAAAACCCGCTTGTAATGCTTCAATACAATTGAGCACACCAAAGACATTGATATCAAACACGCGCTTAAACAACGACACATCGATCCGACCTTGATCGATATATTCGCAGGTTCCCGCGTTTAAAATGATCAAATCTGGCACCACACTGAGGCTACCCAATGCTTGATGTGTTTGTTCACTATCGGTCGCGTCAAACGCCAAGGGGGTGAGAGATGCATGATCATTTGCCATTGCAGACAGTTTGTCTTGATTGCGCCCACACGCGGTGACTTGCCAGCCTTGTCGCGCATAATCTCGAGCCAACTGTTCGCCAATGCCAGAGGTGGCGCCTGTGATCACTACGTGTTTCATTGTCCTAACCTCGTTTTAATCTGTTTCAGTAAGCGCCCGAGAACAGGCAATGCTTCATATAGCATTTCACCCATGTCAAAGTAGTCACGATGACGGATAATTTTGCCCTCGCTAAAGCGCAAGTGAGAGCAACCTTGAACCTGACGCGCTTTGCCTTTTTCTAACTTTGGATGCGAGAGTGTCATGGTCCAGGTGACAAATGCGTCATCGTCTTCGACCGTGGTGTGATGAATAACAAATTGACAGTCAGTAACATTCTCATAAAGCACAGTAAAATACTGAATGAAGGCTGCCAGTCCGACAATCTCATGTGCCGGGTCACGAAACACGATCTCTGGATGATAAAGAGTTTCTAATGACGTTAAGTTACGTTTGTTTAATGCCTTATAAATAGACACAAACTGCTTCACTCCGGCTTGTGTATCATTATGTGCCATTAAAACGACTCCTGAGGCTGGTTTTTAGCCGCTTCAAATAAGGCTAACGCTTTCTTTCTTTGTTTCGCGTGATCAACCACAGGTCGTGGATAATCTATTGATTGAGCATACTTTTCTGCCCATTGCCAGGGTTGATGAACATGCTTGCCAGGCACCGATTTTAAAGCCGGAATCCAGCGGCGGATAAAACGGCCATCACTATCAAACCGCTCTCCTTGTGTTGTTGGGTTAAAAATCCGGAAGTAAGGCTGCGCATCGGTGCCGACAGATGCCGACCACTGCCAACCGCCATTGTTTGATGCAAAGTCGCCATCAATCAGTTTGGACATAAAATAGTCTTCGCCCCAGCGCCAGTCGATCAGCAAATCTTTGGTTAAAAAGCTCGCCACGATCATTCGTAAGCGGTTGTGCATCCAGCCGGTTTGATTCAGTTGCTGCATGGCGGCATCGACAATCGGATAACCCGTTTTTCCGTTTTTCCACGCCTCAAACAAGGTTGAGTCGTTTTCCCAGACCACCGACTCTCCCCAGCTTAAAAAACACTGCCGCTTGCTAATTGCAGGGTTCTGCGCGCTGACTTCTTGATAAAAATCTCGCCAAATAAGCTCAGACAACCAGGTAGCAGCGCCGGTATCGGGCTCACGCCAATCGCCGTTTTCCGCCTGAAGTCGGGCTAAGCATTGTCGTGGTGACAAGGCGCCGATGGCGAGATAAGGGGAAAGCTGACTGGTGCCATCCATCGCAGGAAAGTCACGGTGCTTTTTGTAATCTGCCGCTCGCTCGCGACAGTATTCGCGCAAACAATCAAGGATCCCTTTTTCGTCACTCGCCCACGCAGAGACATCTACGGTTGGGTAGACAAACTCAATCGGGGCGAGTTGAGAAAAGATGTCTCTCACCACAGATGTTTCTTCTCGCACAGACGGCGCTCTACGGGGCGATAAGTCCAAGTTATCAAGCGCGCGCAAGCACGCTTTTTTAAACGGGGTAAACACTTTGTATGCTTCTCCCTTGCCTGACTTTATCGTTCCAGGGGCAAATAAATTGCGATCGGCATAGGTATGCCAAGCAATCCCTCGGGCAGCTAAATCAGCCTGTACGCGTTCATCTCGTTTGACTTCATTGAGCTCGTACTCATGATTGGCGAATACCGCTTGTGCATCTGTTTGTGTGGCATACTCTGCCACTGTCCGCGCCGCCTCAGTAAAATCATTCGCCCGTTCAACCACTAATGGGATGTTGAGTGCTTTTAGCTCCTCACGCAGCGCTTCGAGCCGTGCTTGAATAAGTCCGGCTTGTGCGGGTGCAAGCTGGTGCTCAGCCCACTGCTGTGGTGTTTCGATAAAAATCCCGACAACAGGGCTAGATGACGCACTCGCGGCACTCAACGCCAAGTTGTCTAACACACGTAAATCGCGCCGAAACCAAACTAGATGCATAACGTCTTGTTCTCCCTCAAATCCTCGAGCTCGTCACCGTGTACGGAGTAAATGAATGCCTGGCTCACCACCTCAATCTCATTTTGCGACAGACAAAGACGTAGTTGGTTAAGCTGCGTACGATCAAGTCGATGGTTTGCCATCACCGCCAGTGTTTTAATTTGCTGCTCGCGCATGACCTCTAAAATCAAACTTAACTGGCTGTGTGCCTGTGAAAGTATAGTGACGTTGTAACCTTTTTCGTGAAGAGCTACCGCCATTAACAAACGTTGATACTCACTGGTTGGGTTGAGCGATACCAACCAACAAGTTGCTCGCGTGTTTCTCTTGGCATTCGCGGCGATCACCGACCGGCACTGTTCAATCACAGTGGTTTGCCAAAGATCACGCTGTAGCATACTGACCGCTCCATCGTGATGACTGAGCCATTGATCGACGGGTGTCATGACATGCTCGACCAACCAGTAAAAGGGATACTCTTTGAAGAGTTGGTCCAAACTTTGGCTAAGGCGCCTCACCGAGAACGTATGAATACAATCGATCAAATCTCGAGCGACACCGTTGTCTTGGACATCGATAGATGCGGACGTTTGCACCAACAAGGGTTTCACTTTGCTAATTGGCACACCTTTGTCTAACCACTGAAGAATGCTCGCAATCGTGCTGACGTCATCGTCACTGTATAAACGGTGGCCTTTTGCGGTTCTTGCTGGTGACAATAAGCCATAACGACGCTGCCAAGCGCGTAAGGTCACAGGATTAACGCCCGTTTGCTCTGCGACCTGACTAATAGTGAGTGTGTGGGATCCCTCACAAGCCATAACGTAACCTCAGTGCGTCGGGGTATGGCTTGAGATAGACTTGATTGGCCAGATAATCGTCGGGATGATTATGTAAATGATGTGAAATTAAGGTCAAAGGCGCCAGTAATGGCATGGTGCCTTGACGATAGGCGTGGATAAGGTTCGCCAATTCTGCTTTTTGGCCTTTATCGAGATTATTTTTAAAATAACCTTGTAGATGCATTAGCACATTGGTGTGCTTTTTACGGGTAGCGCGAATGGCAATCGCCTGCATAAAAGCGGTCCGATACTGTTCAAAGAATGCATCGATATCGTAATGCCCAATGTTCGCCATAAAACGCCCTAACTCGCGATAACGTTCGGGCGAGTGTGCCATCAACACCAATTTGTATCGGGAATGAAAATCAACTAGAGCTTTTTTAGTGACGCCACCTTCAACACTTTTATAGAGATCATCGAGCGCGAACAAACGGAACACGAAATTCTCTTTTAAGATAGGATCATTAAGGCGACCATCTTCTTCTATAGGTAGCCAAGGCATCTGCGCCATCAGTGCTTGCGTGTACAAGCCAACCCCTGAAATATCAGAGGCGTAGCCATTTTCGCGATACACTTTGACCCGCTCCATGCCACACGTTGGTGACTTTGCGCAGACGATGTATCCGCGGAGTGCTTTGTGTTCTAGCTCTTCCGCTTTGCGCTCACTAAACGCGATCATTTTATCCGTGTAGTCTTTTTGTTGATCCTTGGTTTCAACAAGCTTTACAGAGTGATCGCCTTTATCGACCAGCCTAATCGCCGGACGGGGAACAGGAAGACCAATCCCCACTTCAGGGCACACGGGCACGAAATCCACATAAGGACCTAACTCTTTCGTGACGAATGTGCTGCGCTTATGGCCACTGTCAAAGCGGACTTTTTCACCGATCACACAGGCGCTTACACCAACTGGAAACGACATGCCTTACCTCTACACTCACTGTGCGACGGGTGCCGCACTTGTACATTTATATTATCTTGTACAAGTAAAGGTAGAGGATAGATCAAAATTGTAC
>NZ_MUFG01000033.1:0-27570 GCF_001996065.1 Salinivibrio sp. MA351
GTCTTTACTAAGAATAAAAAACTACTTAATAAGTAACTTATAACTTATGCAGTGTGTCGATCATTTATAAATCAGTCATTATCACTACGGATGTTATATGGCTGTTAATTCAGATGGCTTTATTCTATGCGTGATTTGCTTTAAAACAGAGGGAATGGGAATAGCTTATATCTTTATGATATGAAGTGTGTTTTGTGTCTTGCCGCCGGGCAAGTGCTGGTAGTTAGATGAATGAATATCCGAGATGATTAGGCCTTTATGGTTTTTTCTTCTGCGATGTTGATTTTTTGTGAAATGTTTGCCAGATTGGAATCGCATCTCTCCAAGGCGAGGCAGCCCCTTGTTTTGGTTAGCACGTTGATCGTCACCTTTGACGATATCAAGGATGAAAAATGTCACTGCTAGAAGTTAATAACCTCCGAATAGAGTACCCGTCTCGCCATGGTGTCCACGCGGCCGTGACCTCGCTGTCATTAACGATTGAGCGTGGTGAGATTGTCGGCGTGGTCGGTGAGTCCGGCGCAGGTAAATCAACCGTTGGAAATGCGGTGATTGATTTACTTAGCCCTCCAGGACGCATTGCCAGTGGCGATGTATACCTCGATGGTCAAAAAATATCGGGCCTGACACCCAATCAAATGCGCAAAGTGCGTGGCGATAAAATTGGATTTATTTTTCAAGATCCCATGACCTCGCTGAACCCGTTATTTACCGTCGAGCAACAGCTGACAGAAACGATAATAACCAACCTTAATCTAACGTCCCAGCAAGCCTATCAGCGTGCGATAAACCTGATGGAGCAAGTCGGGATCCCAGAGCCTGAGTTGCGTATTAAGCAGTATCCGCATCAATTTTCTGGTGGGATGCGTCAGCGCGTGGTGATCGCGGTCGCATTGGCCGGTGAGCCAGATTTAATTATCGCTGATGAGCCAACGACAGCATTGGATGTTTCGATTCAAGATCAAATTCTCAATTTGATTCGCGATTTATGCCAGCAGAAAAACGTGGGTTGTATGTTAGTGACCCACGATATGGGCGTAGTGGCGAATGTGACCGATCGTGTCGCGGTCATGTATCGAGGTGACTTAGTTGAACTTGGCACCACACAGCAAGTGTTGGGCGATCCGCAACATCCTTACACCCAAAGCTTAATCTCCGCCGTGCCACGCTCCGATATCAAACTGGATCGTTTTCCTTTGGTGAATTACATCGAAGAAGCAGGTGAAACCCTTGAGCTGGATGTGAAGAACCACTGGCTAGGACAAAGCCAAGACCAACGCGCTTATTCTGGCCCCTTGTTACAAGTAAAGGACGTCTCGTTGCGATTTGTGACCAAGGATTCGTTTTTTGCCAGCCGTCGCGAATATGTCCAAGCCTCGGACCACGTCAGCTTTGATATTGTTGAAGGGGAAACTTTTGGTCTGGTCGGCGAGTCAGGCTCCGGTAAGTCAACCATCGCTCGGGCGATTACCGGGCTGTATCCGCCCAATACCGGCCAGATTATTTTTGAAGATATCGATTTGACCGCGATAAAAAGTGAGCGGGCCCGTCGTCCAATCCGTCGTCAAATGCAGATGGTGTTTCAAAACCCCTATTCATCCATGAATCCGCGGATGAAGATTTATGACATTATCGCGGAGCCGATTCGCTTTCACCGCTTGGCAGAAAGTGAGTCGCAAATCCGTCAAATTGTCGGAGACTTGCTCGATCACGTGGGATTAGGCCGTGGTGCTGGAATCAAATATCCGCATGAGTTTTCTGGTGGCCAGCGTCAGCGTATCTCGATTGCCCGCGCACTGGCGACGCGACCACGGTTGCTGATTTGTGACGAGCCAACCTCCGCGTTAGATGTCTCTGTTCAGGCTCAGATCTTAAATCTGCTTAAAGATCTGCAAGACGAGCTCAATCTGACCATGTTATTTATCAGCCATGATTTACCGGTGATTCGTCAAATGTGCGATCGCATTGGGGTGATGCGTAAAGGTCAGCTACTTGAAGTCGCTCCAACCGAGCAACTGTTTACTGACCCACAACATGAATACAGCCGTCATCTTATCTCATTAATGCCTGAGTTTAAGGGAATGAGCACAGAAGGTTTGCAACCGGCATAGCGTGCTATGTCGACGCGGCCAAGGGCCGCACCGTATCTATGATGCAAACACAGCAGGGGCTATATCCCCTACGCATAAAGGAGCTATGCAATGAAAACAATGAAGAGCAAGATAGCCGTGGCACTCATGGCCGCTGGCCTGAGTTTTAGTGCTGCCGCTGCCGACATTACAGTGGCTTATGACGCGGATCCCGTTTCTTTGGATCCGCATGAGCAACTGTCTGGTGGTACCTTACAGCTAGCACACATGGTCTTCGACCCCTTGGTCCGCTTTACCCAAGAGATGGACTTCGAGCCTCGTCTTGCCACCTCGTGGGAGCGTATCGATGATGAAACCGTGCGTTTCAATCTTCGCAAAGGCGTGACGTTCCACTCTGGTAACGCGTTTACCGCTGACGATGTGGTATGGACCTTTGACCGTTTGAAATCATCACCTGACTTTAAAGGGATTTTCACCCCAATCGTTGACATCAAAAAAGTCGACGAGCACACAGTGGATGTGGTGACTGACGGTACTTATCCGTTGGTGGAAAACGTTATGACCTACGTGTTCCCCATGGACAGCAAATTCTACAGTGGTGAGACCGAAGACGGACGCGACAAATCTGAGCTGAAGAAAAATGGCTCAACCTATGCATCAACACACTTGTCAGGCACCGGGCCGTACGTGGTCGACGAACGTGAACAAGGCGTAGTGGTTGAATTTGACCGTAATGAGAATTACTGGGACAAAGACAGCGTAGGCAATGTCGACAACATCACACTGCGTCCGATCAAAGAAGATGCCACCCGTGTCGCGGCACTGCTATCGGGTGACGTCGATATGATCGCCCCTGTATCGCCCAACGATTATCGTCGTATCGATCGCTCTGATAATTTGCAGCTGGTGACCATGCCTGGTACACGCGTGATTACCTTCCAAATGAACCAAAGTGTGGTGGAAGAATTTAAAGACCCGCGTGTCCGTCAAGCGGTGGCGTATGCGGTCAATAACGAAGGCATCGCGCAAAAAATAATGAAAGGCGCCGCGACACCGGCAAGCCAGCAAAGCCCAGTCGGTTATGCGGGTTACAATGCCGATCTCGCGCCGCGTTATGACTTGGCGAAAGCGAAAAAGTTGATGGAAGAAGCCGGTTATCCTGATGGTTTTTCTGTCACCATGATTGCCCCCAATAACCGCTATGTGAATGATGAAAAAATCGCTCAAGCGGTATCCGCGATGATGGCGAAAATCGGCATCAAAGTGGATTTACAGACCATGCCAAAAGCGCAGTACTGGCCTGAGTTTGATAAGTGTGAAGCCGGTATGCAAATGATCGGCTGGCACCCAGATACGGAAGATTCGGCTAACTTTACCGAGTTCCTCACCATGACCCGCAACGCTGACACGGGTAAAGGGCAGTATAACTGTGGCCATTACTCGAACAGTGAAGTGGACAAACTGGTACTCGATGCGAATTCAGAAACGGATCTGGAAAAACGTAACGCGATGCTGCAAAAGGTCGAGAAGATCTTGTATGACGATGCGGCTTTCCTTCCTCTGCACTGGCAAGATCCGTCTTGGGCAGCCAAAAATAACGTTAACATCAAACCGATCGTTAACGGTATGAACTTCCCTTACTTCGGCGATTTAGTGGTCGAGTAATGGATTGACACAGGGCCCCAATCCTGGGGCCTTGATTATCCAATCGCTTAGAGGCACACATGGTAACGTTTTTAGTCAAACGTCTGGTACAGGCACTGATTGTGATGTTTGTCATCAGTCTGGTGGCGTTTGCTATCCAAGACAACCTTGGCGACCCCTTGCGGGAGCTGGTGGGACAATCAGTATCAGAAGCAGAGCGCGATGCGCTGCGCGATGAAATGGGGCTTAATGATCCCTTTATAACCAAATATACTCGCTTTGTCGGTCAGGCCCTACAAGGTGATTTAGGCAATTCTTACTTCTTTAAACGACCGGTTGTCGATGTCATTTTAGATAAACTGGGCGCCACTTTAGAGCTGGTGGTCGGTGCGGCGTTGATCATCGTGGTGGTGTCGATTCCACTTGGTGTGTACGCCGCTATCCATCCCAAAAGTATACTTACCAAGATTATCATGGGCTTTAGTATCGTAGGGATTTCGATTCCCGTGTTCCTTACGGCAATCATGCTGATGTACGTCTTTTCCATTGAGCTTGGCTGGTTACCTTCCTATGGGCGAGGGGAAACGGCCAATTGGCTAGGTTGGGAGTCTGGCTTTTTCACCCTAGACGGCCTTGCGCACTTAGTATTACCCGCCGTGTCATTAGCTTCTATCATGTTGCCGCTATTTATTCGCTTGGTGCGTTCTGAAATGCTGGAAGCGTTGGGCACTGAATATGTCAAATTTGCGCGCGCGAAAGGGCTCCCCGAAAATAAGGTTTATTATCAGCATGCATTGAAAAACACCATGTTACCTGTGGTGACTGTAGGCGGAGTGCAAATCGGCACCATGATTGCCTATACCATTTTGACAGAAACCGTGTTTCAGTGGCCAGGAATGGGCTTTCTCTTTCTTGAAGCGATCAACCGTGTCGATACACCTTTGATTACTGCCTATGTCATTTTCGTCGGATTGATCTTTGTCGTCACCAATACATTTGTCGACTTACTGTATGGCCTGATTAATCCCACGGTTAACATTACCGGTAAGGAGGCGTAAGCGATGACACAAGCACATACCACCCCAAGTCGCTGGCAACGCTTTTTGGCCTCAGATTTCCTCTATCACTTTAAGCGTGACAAGGTGGCGATGGCCAGTTTTGCCATTTTTATGGTTTTTCTCCTACTGGCTGTGTTTGCGCCTTTGGTGGCACCAACCAATCCTTATGATTTGATGTCGATTGATATCATGGACTCAGAGTTACCGCCTGCTTGGATGGAATGGAGCGATCCTCGCTTCTTATTAGGGACGGATAACCAGGGCCGAGATATCTTATCCACTATGATTTATGGCCTGCGTATCTCTCTGACCATTGGCCTATGTGCGGTGGGATTACAGCTCATCTTAGGGACAATCATAGGACTGAGTGCGGGGTACTTTGGCGGACGGATAGATAGCTTCTTTATGCGGATTGCAGATATTCAGCTGTCTTTCTCTACCATGATGGTGGCGATCATTGTGTCTGCGATTTTTAAAGCCAGCTTTGGTAGCGAGTTTTATAGTCAATATGCGATCTTGATGCTGGTGGTGATTATTGGGATTGCCGAATGGCCGCAATATGCGCGTACTATTCGTGCCTCTGTACTGGCGGAGAAGAAAAAAGAATATGTTGAAGCGGCGCGTGTGATGGGGTTTCGATCACCGCGTATTATGTTCCGGCACATTCTTCCCAACTGTCTGTCTCCGATCTTGGTGATTTCAACGGTTCAAGTGGCTAACGCGATTATGTCAGAAGCGGCATTATCGTTTTTAGGCTTGGGTATGCCTGTCGATCAGCCGTCTTTGGGCTCATTAATTAGTATTGGCTTTAATTACATTTTCTCTGGTTCGTGGTGGATAACGGTCTTTCCTGGTATTGCCTTAGTGCTGCTGGTGTTGGTTATCAACTTGCTGGGTGATTGGCTCAGGGATGTGTTTAACCCCAAAATTTATAAAGGATGAGAAAAATGGCTGCGTACGCAGCCATTTTTGTTCGTACCTAACAGCTTGAGAATCGTCAGCTTGAGTCATTGTATGACTTTGCTTAAGCTGATGAACATTAAGTGACGAAGGGAGTAAATCATGGGGCGGTGGCGAGGTCTGGTTGTCACGCTAATGGCAACGTGGGGAATGATATCCTCAGTGAATGCAGCGCAAACACCTTGTGCGATTATCGACAATCAGCAAGGTTGGCCGATCATTGGTGAAAAATGCGATATTGGCAATGGGCTGTGGGGTGATCAGTCTCCTGATCCGCAAAGTTCAGCATTTTGGGTCCAGTGCGGTGCCACAAACGGGGTGCCATCACGTCAGTTTTATCAAACATTGCGCCAAGGTTTGCCGGATTTACCCTTTCAAGTGCAAGTCCGCGAAGGGCGTGGTCGTTGTTTAATTGGTCCCTATCAGGCTCTCGATGTCGCCAATGTGGTGCTTAAACGTGTACGCATGTTTGGTCCGACACGCCAAGCGGTGTTGCGCCAAACCCGTCAACCCCTATCTCAGCCTGCAGTCATACGCTTGCCGCCACTGGCGGAGACAAAAGCGTCTACTATGTCAGAGACAAAAGCGTCTACTCTGCCAGAGACAAGCGGAAAAGCAGCCCAATCCGAAGCCGCCTTCAATTTGAGCCACTTTGGTTTACCTGAGCCTGAGCAAGGTGACAAACAGTATACGGAAAAAGGGATGAGCTGGGTGCGGCTACCTTATGCGAAGGCGGAACCGCGTTGTCAGCAAGAAGGAATGGTACTTGCGTCCAAGCAGGACTTAACCCAGGTCGCCCAAGCCACCGATCAATTACCGATGCGTTTACCTTACTGGGTACAAGGCGCCCAGGGTGTTGATGCCAATACCGGCACGGTGGTCACGCGTAATCAAGTGGCAGCGCTCAATGTATTGTGTAAAAAAGGATAGCGAGTCGGCAAACTGGGGTTAGCTTTGATAGTAAGGTTAACCACAGAAGCGATGCGTGATGGCATCGCATCGACAAAAACGCCCCATTTTATGGTGGGGCGTTTTTGTTACTGTCAGGCGTATTATGCTGCGGGCGGACGCTCGGGCAGTGCCATTTTTAAGGCGGTGCGCGAGATATCGCTGGCCGCTTGTCCTTGGTTGAGTTTATCTAACACATCGGCAAGGTAGGCATAATCACTGACATCAGTACGGTATTCGAGTGCTTGCTCAAAGTGGCTGCGCGCATCTTGCCATTTGCCTGCTTGCATCAGCAGCTGGCCCAGCGCGCTGTGAACAACCGGATTATGGCTATCGCGGGTTAGCAACTCTTCTAGCATGACCACGGCCGGATAACTGTCGGGCAAGTTGAGCGTAGGGATCAGTGCAATCAAGCGATCATCGGGCCGCTTTTTCAAGGTTTCACGCAATAAGATGTAGGCTTCAGAATCGGCATTTCGCGCCGACAAATGATGCACTAATCCAGCGAGCAGTGCGGGTTGGTTACGTTTGGCCTTCGGCAGTTGGTTCCAATGCGCAAGCAGCCCTTCTGCCCCTTTCTGACTGGCAACATGCGACATAACGCCAAGCTCGGCACGCTCATACAATACGTCAAGTTGTTCACTATTGAGCAGCTGTGCTTTTTTTAGCGTTGGAAGAAGGTTGAGCAACGCTGACCAATCTTCTAATTGGATATAGGTCTCTTTCAACAGGGACAGCATCACAGGGTTGCGTGGGTGTTGGCGTTTTATTGCCCGCAGTGAGGCCAATGCTTGCTCATACTGTCCGCTTTGGCTGTGTAACTGGGCGCGAGTGAGGGCGAGCGCTAAACTGTTGGCATTGATATCGGCGGCGTGTTGTAGGTACTGATCCCGCGCATGTAAATCTTGGCGTTGTTGTGCCGCTTCTGCGGCGGCGAGCAAGTTGTGCATGGGAGCATCACTGTGTGAGCGCGCTTTAGCGAGGAGCTTTTCCGCCTTTTTCCACTCGCCCTCGCGTAATTTCATTAAGCCTGTCTGGGTCTGCTGGCGGGCTTTACGCTGTTTCCGGCCGGATAACCAACCACTGGCAGTACTGCTCATCGAAAAGAGTTTTCTTAGCACCCACTCTAGGGCCCAGAGCACTGCAATGAGCGCGGCAATGAGCACTAAGAGGGTTGTTACGCTCATTTCAATGGTTTGCTGGGCCGCTGAAATGAGCACGTAGCCTTGGTGACCAGCCAGTTGTGGGCCAACCACCAAGCCTGCCGCCAAAACGAGGACAAGTAACAGCAGTCGTATCATGATTGGCCTCCTGTTAGCGGTGCAATATCTCGGCGCAATCGGGTATCAATCTCATCACTGACGAGCGTTTGGCTGCTGAGCTTTTGCGGAAGGTCGACCCCAATACGCTGTTCGTTCAGGGCGTTGAGTTGCTCAACAAAACGGCGGGTGGCGCTAGCATCCTGATTATAAAAGCGCAGCGCCCAGTCTTGGGCCATGCCAAGTGCTTCATGATAGAGGGTGTCATTCCCTTGATAGACAGCCCGCATGGCTTGATCGAGCTTGTTTTTTAGGTTCTCTTGCAAATAATAGCTTTGTGTCGGCGAGAGCAGTGGCACCACATTACCGTCGCGTTTGCGGTAGGTAATGAAATCATCAACAAATCCTTTCAATGAGGTGGTCAGGTTTGCTTGCCAATCGTTGACCGACTCGCTCACCACCGGAGCTTGCGTTTCCTCTGCCTCAGGGATCACGGCGCTGGCAAGGGGTAAGTCCTCGACTTGTCGTTGCATGCTCGTTAAGCGCAACACTATGCCATCTTTATCCACCCGCTTGACCGCTTTTAAAGCCGTTATATCGTCAGCTAACGCTTGGCGAATCGGTACCAACGACGGGTCGTTGAGCTGGGCAATACGATGATCTGCCGCTTCCATCAGCGCTGTGGCGCTTTGCGCATCGTGCTCAAGCCACACTTTGCGCCCTGCCATACGAATTAAATAATCCGCTTCCGCAAGTAACCAATCGTTAGGTCGGCGGCCTTTCACATCGGCCATTGCCTTTTGTAGACTCTTCAGGCTGCTATCTTGTTGATTAAGTCGTGTTGTAGTGGCGTCCTCAAGTTGCTCTCTCGCTTTTTCAGCAGCTTTTTTTTGCTGGCTAAGGGATTGTTCAAGGTTAGCAATTTGAGATTGTTGCGCTGATACTGTGTTTTGTAAAACAGTCGCTTGCTGGTGCCCATGATAGAACACCCATCCACTCGAGCCGAGTGCTATCGCGATGGCAATCGCGCCAAGAACAATACCGCCACGTCCTCCTGATGATGCGCTTTTTTTTGCTGCTTTCCCTGATGAGGAGGCATCCGTGGCGTGTGTCTTGGGTGACGAGGGCGTCGTAGCCTTGTTTGATTTGGTGTCGGTGTTTTTGTTGTCAGTCATCCGAAAGTCCCGTTTTACTTAACCTGAGCAGCGTGTGAACTAGGGCTGAATTGGCCACGCTGTCAACGGTCGTAATCGTGTCAAAATCGAGCCCTGTGGCTTGATCTTGAATCCTTTTACTGGGCACCAGTATACGGCATTGGCGCAGCCAGTGCTGTCCGCTTAATGTGATAAGTTGATCAAAGTAGGCTAATTGTTGGCCACTGGTGATCACCACGGTGTCGATAGTGTCTTTAGGCCAGCTTACTACTTGCGATACTAAAGGCTCAATGGCCCATTGTCGCCGATAGGTCTCGCAATAGTGAACTTGCGCGCCTTGATCGCTGAGTGTTTTTGCCATCATATCGCGGCCACTGTCACCGCGAAGAATCACCACCTGCGCCCCTTTCACCGCCATAAATGGAGCCAGTGCTAGCATGCCCTCACTGTCTTCGCGGACCGGGTATTGGACAGGCTGGCCGCAGACGGCTTGCCACTCATGAGCAGTGCGTTGCCCAACGGCAACATAATGACAATCACTGGGCCAGGCCATCTCCTGGCGTTGCAATGCCTGATGCGCAAAGGCCACGGCGCGTGGGCTCACTGCGACTAAGATGCTGTCAGCGGGCAGTGAGCCGAGCAAGGTGGCGAAGGTTGGTAAGTCTCGCCCCGGCGCAAAACTAAGTAGCGGACAGGCGATCGCCGCCAGCCCTTGTCGGGTAAGCTGATCGACTAACTCACTGCAGTCTGGCTCGGGGCGAACAATAACCGTGGTCATGCGTCGTCTTGATAAAGTTTATCCAGAATTTGGCGCGCACCTTGAGCGAGGAGCTGCTCGGCTAAATCTGTCCCTAGTGCTTCCCCTTTCTCTAATGGGCCGGTGATTTCGGCACGTAAGATGGTCGAGCCATCCGGTTCGCCCACTAATGCGCGCAACCAAATTTTGTCGCCTTGAATTTCCGAATAGCTGCCAATAGGCACTTGGCACCCGCCTTCAAGACGATTATTCATCGCGCGTTCACAAAGTACACGTTGTGTGGTGCTGGCATCAGAAAGGGGGGCCAATAAGGTCCGAATACGTTCATCATCCAATCGACACTCGATACCCACGGCACCTTGCCCAACCGCCGGCAAGATGACTTCTGGTGGAATTTCATTACGTATGCGTTCATGTAAACCTAACCGTTTTAACCCAGCGGCGGCGAGAACGATCGCATCATACTGACCATCATCCAATTTCCCTAGGCGGGTGCCGACATTGCCGCGTAAGGTATTAATGATCAGATCCGGACGACGTTCACGTAGTTGTGATTCGCGGCGCAGGCTAGACGTGCCGACGACAGCCCCTTCGGGTAAATCATCAATGCTGTTGTAATGGTTAGAGACGAAAGCATCGCGTGGGTCACCGCGCTCACAGATGGTGACCAATCCCAGCCCTTCTGGAAACTCAACCGGGACATCTTTCATCGAGTGCACGGCAATATCCGCGCGGCCGTCAAGCATTGCTTGTTCAAGCTCTTTAATAAACAAGCCTTTACCACCGATTTTAGCGAGGGGCGTGTCCAGAATCACGTCACCTTTAGTGACCATAGGCACGAGCTCGACGGTCAAGCCAGGATGGGAAGCTTCGAGTGCTTCTTTAACAAATTCCGCTTGCCAGAGCGCCAAAGGACTTTTGCGTGTGGCAATGCGCACGGGTGTTGAGTACATGGTGTTGCTTCCTTCTTGATTCATAACCACCATCGTATCATTGCCATTGGGTGGCTCGTAATAGTCGTCAATCGCTTTCGAGATTTATGATGGGCTTATCGTCATATAGGTGAAAAAATGTGATCGATAGCGTATTATTTACGCAAATAGTGAGATCGTTGGGCGGCAAACATTGAAAGTTACGACTAAGGTAGTAGAGCGTAAAAGTTGATATTGGTCTCAAAAAGCGCCTATAGTGCGTCACGAATCTCACCACACAGGCATCGGGGTTATTGACTTTACCCGAGTTGTCGAGAGTGTTACATTGATCACGTTTTGTTATCTGCAATTGGGCGGATACGGTGAAGACAGTAACGTCGACCTGTTGACCGGGATGTCAACGAATCTGGATGATTGCCTTGCAAACATACGTACAACAGCAAACTGAGCGCATAGAGGCGTTTAACCGCGTGAGAATGGATCGCGCGCGGTCAGCAATGAGTCGTCAAGCTCAAGCCATTTTTGATGTGCTGCCAGTGCTTTTACATCTCAACCACCCCGCATTGCCCGGGTTTTGTGGCGACAGTGTGCCTTTTGGTATCGCTGATTATCAGCTTGACGAGACACAACGAGAGTTTGTCTCTGACTGTCTGATCCACTCAAAGACGCGCTTCTCCTCTTTAACTGCATGCGTTGATGAACGTCGTCGTCATCCGATTAAAGGCATGTATACCATGGGCAGTACCGGCTCGATGGGACAAAGCCTCACCAGTGATCTGGATATCTGGGTATGCATTGATGCTGCCGTCACCACCGCCCAGCGTGATAAACTCGATGCCAAGTGCATGGCAATTTCCGAATGGGCGCTAAACCAAGGGGTTGAAGCCAACTTCTTTTTAGTGTGTGAAGGGCGGTTCCGCCATCACCTCAGCCAAACCATGACCAGTGATAACTGTGGTACCAGTCAGCACTTTTTGTTGCTTGATGAATTTTATCGTTCGTCAATGCGTGTTGCGGGGCAAAAGCTGCTTTGGTACATGGTGCCGCCAGAAATGGAAGACTGTTACGACGACTATGTCGATACCTTGGTGGCAGACCATGGTCTTGACCGACGTGATTGGGTCGATTTTGGCGGCCTGCCGACCATCCCGGCGGAAGAATACTTCGGCTCGAGCTTGTGGCAGCTTTATAAAAGTATCGATTCACCGTATAAATCGGTACTTAAAGCGATATTACTCGAAGCGTACTCGTGGCAGTACCCTGGCACCCAACTACTAAGTGTTGATGGTAAGCGCCGCTTTTATGCCGGCTGGGTTGATGTATACCAGTCCGATGCGTATTACCTGATGTTGGAAAAAGTGACGCGCTACCTCGAGTCAATTGGCGACGCCCGCCGCTTAGACCTTGTCCGTCGCTGTTTTTATCTCAAAACCCATGAAAAATTAACGCAGTCACCGTCGACCGGTTCAGTGGCATGGCGGCGTGACGTGCTGCGTCTATTGGCTCATGAGTGGGGCTGGGACGAGCAGGCGTTGACGTATCTGGATAACCGTCGTCACTGGAAGGTTGAGGAAGTGCAGTACGCACACAACGAGCTGCTTGATGCGTTAATGCAAAGCTATCGTAATTTGATTCGCTTTGCGCGCCGCAATGACATCACCTCGGCGATCAGCCCGCAAGATATCAGTACGTTAGCGCGTAAGCTTTATGCCGCGTTTGAAGAGCTACCGGGTAAAGTGACCTTGCTGAATCCGCAGATTTCACCGGATCTGCACGAGCCAAACCTAACCTTGATTCAAGTGCCCGAAGGGCGAACGAATCGACCGGGATGGTATTTATATAAACATTCCCTGGATCCGGTCGACATCATCGGTCGTGCGCCACTGGCGCATAACAGCTATCTGTCTAAGCTGATCGCTTGGGCGTTTTTTAATGGTTTACTGACCGAGTCGACGCATTTGCACACCGTAGTACGTGATGCAGACGTTGATATTGATACCCTGTATCAATTGGTCAGTGACATTCGCAACACCTTCTCTCTGCGGCCGCCACGCCCAACCTTGGACGCGTTATCAAGCCCCTGTGAAATTCGTCAGCTCGCCTTGTTTATTAACTTAGAGCAAGACCCGACGTCGGCGTATAAAAAACCATCGATGCGGTTTGATTTTAAAAATAGCGATATCTTTAGCTATGGCCCCGAGCAAACCTGCCTGGTGGGCAGTGTTGATTTGGTCTATCGCAACTCGTGGAATGAGGTCCGGACACTCAACTATCGCGGTGATGATGCGATTCTTGAAGCGCTGAAAACCATGTTAGGAAAAATGCACCAAGATGCGGTGCCACCTGAATCGGTCGATGTGTTCTGCTATTCGAGTAAAATGCGCGGCCTGATCCGCAACTTGGTCTACCAACTGGTGGCGGAATGCATTGAACTTAGGCTAAAACCGGTTGAAAAGGAAAAGCGACGTCGATTCAAAGCGTTGCGTATCGGATCGCAAACGCACGGCTTGTTCTTTGAACGTCGTGGCGTGTCCGTGCAACGTTTAGAAAATTCGGTCGATTTTTATCGCTGCATTTCCACGAATAAAGTGAATGGCACGCCGGTGATGGTGGTGGATAATCCGCAAGATGTGCACCCACCCGCGGTCGTCGATGCCTACGCCAGTGAAGGCTTGGTGCAGTTTTTCTTTGAAGACTGCGCCAATGGCTACAATCTTTATATTCTTGATGAGAGCAATCGCGTTGAAGTGTACCGCCAGTGCAGTGGTGATAAAACAGAGATGGTACAGGGCGTGAACCGTTTTTATACCTCCTCTCACGACCGTTATAGCTACAGTGCTAATTTTATTAACTTTAACTTGCCGCAGTTTTATCAGATTGTCACCGATGATCGCGGTGAGCCACAGGCGTTACCTTTTAAGTGCGATACACAATGGCAGCCGCCTCGCCAACCACCTCACGATGGCTTTAGTGGACAAGTGGCGTCATTTAAATAACCCAGAGAGCGGCTTTTTAGTGCGCTCTCTGGGCATTGTTAGCGCCTGCTTCAGATCACCAAGATACCGGCTCTCCAGCATGCCTGCTGCACTCTTGTTGGACTAAATCCATTAAGATTAAGCCGGTCTTGCTGCACGTCCACTCGCCCTCTTTTAACGCGAAATGAAAACCGCCACCTTTTGACGCGACCCAAATTTCTTGCATCGGCTCTTGACGGTTAATGATGATCTGGCTGCCATCGTCAAATTCGAGTGTCATCACATTGCCGACACTCTCATAATCGATGTCGGCGCCTGAGTCATCGATACCTTCTTCGATGGCCTGCATTTGCAAATCGACTAGCTGATGATATTCCGTTGTATTCATCCCGTTATATCCTATTGCTTTTCATGGTTGTGATGCGATTATAGAGGGCATTGACTCGATAATCACTGGCATTCACTATGCGAAAACTCGTCATTTTATTGATACTCACGAGCATCATGACACTGACCGGCTGTGGCCAACAAGGGCCCCTGCATTATCCGGACGAACAACCGACGCAAAATCAATAACCCACGACAACAGGGACGAACACCTTGGATTACTTTAATTATCAGGACGACGGCCAGCTATGGGCCGAATCATTGCCATTGGCTCAGCTTGCCAACGATTACGGCACGCCATTATATGTGTACTCGCGCGCGACCTTGGAGCGTCATTGGCATGCTTTTGATTGTGCCGTGGGCGATCATCCACATCTTGTATGCTATGCCGTGAAAGCGAACTCAAATATTGGCGTATTAGATATTCTGGCACGGCAAGGATCGGGTTTTGATATTGTGTCGCAAGGTGAATTGGAACGCGTCTTGGTTGCAGGCGGCGATCCGGCGAAGGTCGTATTTTCAGGAGTGGGTAAAACGGCGGTTGAAATGCGGCGAGCGCTGGAAGTGGGGATAAAATGTTTCAATGTCGAATCACACTCTGAGCTTGACCGCTTAAACCAAGTGGCGGGCGAACTGGGTGTCGAGGCGCCAATCTCTCTGCGCATTAATCCGGATGTTGATGCCAATACGCACCCTTATATTTCCACGGGCCTTAAAGAAAACAAATTTGGCATTGCTTTCGGGGAAGCGCTAAATAGTTTTCGCTATGCTGCCAGTTTGCCCCATCTGAAGGTGGAAGGTATTGATTGCCATATCGGTTCGCAGCTAACGGATCTGACCCCCTTTATTGAGTCCACAGACCGTCTGTTGGCCTTAATTGATACTTTGGCGCAAGAAGGCATTCAGATTCGCCACCTTGATGTTGGTGGCGGCCTCGGGGTGACCTACAGTGATGAAAAACCACCGCAGCCTTCGGAATATGCCAAAGCGCTGCTGGCGCGTTTGGATAAGCATCGCCATCTTGAGCTGATTTTTGAGCCAGGCCGTGCCATTGCTGCTAATGCCGGCGTCTTGCTCACCAAGGTGGAATTTCTTAAACACAGCGAACATAAGAATTTTGCCATTATTGATGCCGGTATGAACGACTTAATTCGTCCTTCCTTGTATCAAGCTTACCAAGAAATTATTCCGGTGGTGCCGCGTCAAGGAGAGCCCAAAACCTACGATTTAGTGGGTCCGGTGTGCGAAACCGGAGATTATTTAGGTAAGAATCGCTCGCTAGTATTAGCCCCAGATGATTTGTTGGCGGTGCGTTCAGCGGGTGCGTATGGCTTTGTGATGGCCTCTAACTATAATTCGCGCTGTCGTCCTGCCGAAATCGTTGTCGATGGTGAACACGCATACTTAGTGCGTGAGCGTGAAAGCTTGGCGTCACTGTGGCAGCTTGAAAAGCGCCTACCAGAATAAGGATTGGCATGCAGATACAGTTTGCAAAAATGCACGGACTGGGCAACGACTTTATGGTGGTTGACTGTGTTACACAAAATGCGTTTTTCTCCCCGGATCTTATCCGGCGTTTAGCCGATCGTCATCGGGGTATCGGCTTTGATCAACTACTGGTGGTGGAGCCGCCTTATGATCCGGAAACCGACTTTCACTATCGGATTTTTAATCCTGATGCGTCTGAAGTTGCCCAATGTGGCAATGGCGCGCGTTGTTTTGCCCGTTTTGTGCGCATGAAAGGGCTCACTAATAAATATCAAGTTAATGTCAGCACCCAAGCGGGAAAAATGCGGCTACATATTGAGAACGACAACCAGGTGCGGGTGAATATGGGCGAGCCTATTTTCACGCCGGGCAAGATCCCGTTTCGGGCTAATTCACAAGAAAAGACCTATTTGATGCGCGTAGCGGAACAGACTTTATTTGTCGGGGCCGTGAGCATGGGAAACCCACATGTCGTCACAGTGGTCGATGATATTGATTCGGCGGATGTCGAGACGCTGGGGCCGCTACTCGAAAATCATGAGCGCTTTCCCGAGCGTGTGAATGCCGGCTTTATGCAGATCCTTTCTCGTAATGCGATTAAGCTTCGGGTGTATGAGCGCGGCGCCGGAGAGACTCAGGCTTGCGGCAGTGGCGCTTGTGCCGCGGTAGCGGTAGGGATCGATCAAGGGTTGTTGGATGAGCAAGTCACCGTCACGCTACCGGGTGGGGATTTACGGATTCTCTGGCGTGGTCCAGGCCAGCCTTTATCGATGACCGGGCCTGCAACACATGTATATGATGGACAATTGCAATTATGAATCACGGGATAGACGCTACCACATTGGAAACCATGCCGTTGAGCGAGGATGCGGTAGCCGAGTATTTAACTGATAATCCTGACTTTTTTTTGCGTCAGCGTGATTTGCTGGCGCGGTTAACCATCCCGCACGCTGAACAAGGGGCAGTCTCCTTGGTCGAAATTCAGCTCAAGCGCTTGCGTGAGCGCGTCGCAGAGTTAGAAGAAGACATTACCCAGCTGATGAGTCTCGGTGCCAAAAACGATCGCTTATTCCGTGCGTTTGCTGAGACGCATCAAGCACTACTTCGCACGAATCAGCCGCACGACGTGCAAAAAATATTACAGACGCTCAGTGCGCAATTACAGCTCAACGTCAGTGTCTGTGTTTATCACGATATTGCGGGGATGACGGCCATTCCTCGTCAAGCGGTGGATCAACTGAAAAACCATCACTTTGCCGGACGCCGTTGCTATTTGGGCCGTTTGCGCCGAGTCGATGCCGAAGTGGTGATGGCACAGCCACCGGAACTGGGGTCATTTGCCTTGGTGCCAATTAAAGGTGAGGGCAAAGAGTGGGGACTACTGAGCTTTGCCAGTGCAGATGGCGGGCACTTCCAGCCGGATATGGATACGCTGTTTCTTGAGCAGCTGGCTTCGCATTTAGCCATTTTATGCAGCCAGTGGGCGCAAAAAGGTGAGAGCCAGTGACCGACGAGACACCTCGCGAACCTGCCAGCGCACCGCGCTCACTGACGGTGCCTTTGGACCGTTTTTATCAATATCAGCTGAGCGAGCGTGGTCTCAGTGCGCATACCCAGCGTAATTATCAGCGCCAGTTAGATAAAATTGTCGACTTTCTGACCGCGCGCGGCATCGCTCACTGGACCGATGTTGATGCTGACTGGGTGCGACAAATTTCGAGCCAAGCCAAACGTGATGGGCTGAAACCGGGCAGTATTGCTTTACGTTTGTCCGCGCTGCGTAGCTTTTTCGACTATCTGGTGCAAGACGGACAGCTTGCCGCCAATCCTGCCAAAGGGGTCTCGGCGCCGAAACAAGGCCGTCATCTTCCGAAAAATTTGGATGTGGATGAAATGCATCAGCTGCTCGAAGTGGACGAAGACGATCCTTTGTCGGTGCGTGATCGGGCGATGATGGAACTGATGTATGGCGCGGGACTACGTTTGGCCGAGCTGGTGGATCTTAACGTCCGTGATGTCTCAGTACGCAAAGGGGATTTACGTGTCATCGGTAAAGGAGAAAAAGAGCGCATTGTGCCTTTTTCCGGCATGGCAAAAACCTGGGTGATGAACTGGCTCAAAGTCCGTAATCAGCTCCTCAAAGGCCCAGAAGACGCGCTGTTTATTTCTAAGCTCGGCCAGCGTATCTCGCATCGGAGCGTGCAAAAACGCATGGCAGAGTGGGGGCAAAAGCAGTCGGTCAATAGTCATATTAATCCCCATAAATTGCGCCACAGTTTTGCCACCCATATGTTGGAATCTTCGGGGGATCTGCGTGCAGTGCAAGAGCTGCTCGGCCATGCCGATTTGAGCACCACACAAATTTATACCCACTTAGATTTTCAACACTTGGCGAAAGTGTACGATGCCGCGCATCCCAGAGCGCGCAAATCAGGTCCAGATAAAAAAACGAACTCGGAGTCGTGATATGAAATTTTATCGTCGCTTACAGGCGTTTGATGCGGTGAGTTTTGACTTGGATGACACCTTGTACGATAACTGGCCGGTGATCGCACGCGCCGAAGCGGCGTTAACTGACTACTTGCGCGAGCATTGTCCGCCAATTGCCGCGCTTGATAATGTGACGATGGCGGGGTTTCGTCGCCAAGCGCGTGACCAGAACCCAGCACAACGCTTTAATGTGACCGCGATGCGGGTTGCCCAGCTGACGCTTGCCGCTGAGCATGTTGGCTTCACGGCCGAGCAAGCGCGCGTCCAAGCCCAAGCGGCCACGACCTTCTTCTGCGGTTATCGCAGTGATTTTACTCCGCCGGCACAAAGTTTGGCTTACTTAAAAGCCTGGTCCGAGACGCTGCCATTGGTGGCGATCACCAATGGCAACGTCGACACCGATGCGATTGGAATGACGCCGTTTTTCCAGCATATTTTCCGTGCCGGTGAACACGGCGCGGCCAAGCCAAGCCCTGAGATGTTTGCTCAAGCCGCGCAGGCCTTGGGCCTCGCCCCAGCGCGCATTCTACATGTCGGTGATCATTTAAGCTCGGATGTTGCCGGCGCGCGTCAAGCGGGCATGCAAGCATGCTGGATTCGCCCAGAGCGGCAATCACCCATGATGCACAAAGGGCGCACCTTGCCGGATGTGGCGATCGATGATTTATCTGAACTCGATAGCTTAATTCAGCAGTGGCACCGTTAGGCCGCGATACTGTTATGCGATATTACGCATAGCTCAGATATTACTCATAGCTCCGATATTACTCATAGCTCCGATATTACTCATAGTACTGATATTTCCACCATTCACTCGGTTGAAGCGCTGATCGTTATCGGGCGCGCAATTTAGCGCTGAGCTGGTATAATCGCCAACCAGTGTATAAATACCCAGTAAAATGGCAGGTGGCGATGGACGTATCAACTCTTCTTGACGGACTCAACGACAAACAGCGTGACGCCGTAGCCGCGCCGCTTGGCAACCATTTAGTGCTTGCCGGGGCCGGTAGTGGTAAAACCCGGGTGCTGGTTCATCGTATGGCTTGGCTAATGCGGGTGGAAGAGGCGTCGCCGTTCTCGGTGATGGCGGTGACCTTCACCAATAAAGCAGCAGCCGAAATGCGTGGCCGTATTGAGCAATTGATGCAAGGCACCGCCTCGGGCATGTGGTGTGGTACCTTCCACGGTATTTGTCATCGTATTCTCCGTGCCCACTATTTGGACGCCAACCTGCCACAAGACTTCCAAATTCTTGATTCAGACGACCAGCAGCGCTTGCTACGCCGGTTAATTAAAGCGCAAAACTTGGATGAAAAACACTGGCCCGCCAAGCAAGCGAGTTGGTACATCAATGGCAAAAAAGATGAAGGCTTGCGTCCCAAGCACATTGATACCCGCCATGATCCGGTTGAAAGCACTTGGCTACGGATTTATCAGGCGTATCAAGAAGCCTGTGATCGCGCCGGTTTGGTCGATTTTGCCGAGATCTTGCTGCGAACCTTAGAGTTATTGCGCGATAAAGCGGTGATCCGTGATCATTACCAAGCACGTTTCCAGCATATTTTGGTGGATGAATTCCAAGATACCAACAACATCCAATATGCGTGGCTACGCATGATGGCCGGTCAACAGGCTAGAGTGATGATTGTCGGCGATGACGACCAATCCATTTACGGCTGGCGTGGCGCGAAAGTCGAAAATATTCAGCGTTTTCTTGACGATTTCACCACCCCGCAGACTATCCGTTTGGAGCAAAACTACCGCTCGACCAGTACGATTTTGCAAGCGGCGAACACCCTGATTGAAAACAACGCCGACCGGATGGGCAAAAGCCTGTGGACCGAGGGCAAAGAGGGCGAGCCTATTTCGGTGTATGCCGGGTTTAATGAGTTAGATGAAGCGCGCTTTGTCGTCGGGAAAATTAAAACCTGGCAAGACGAAGGGGGCGTACTGAGTGACAGCGCCATTTTATACCGCAACAACGCCCAATCCCGGGTGCTGGAAGAAGCCTTAATTCAAGCCGGCTTGCCTTATCGTATTTACGGTGGCATGCGCTTTTTCGAGCGTCAGGAAATCAAAGATGCATTGGCGTATTTACGTTTGATGGCGAATCGCAATGACGATGCGGCGTTTGAGCGGGTGGTAAACACGCCCACTCGAGGGATTGGTGATCGCACTCTTGAGACGCTTCGTGGTGCGGCGCGCGATCGTGGCCAAACCTTATGGCACACTGCCGAGCAAATCTTGGCCGAAAAAGCGCTGGCAGGGCGTGCGGCCAATGCATTGGGCCGGTTTATCGAGCTGGTCAATGCGCTAGAAGATGACACCCGTGACATGGCACTGTATCAACAAACCGATGCCGTGATCCGTTACTCCGGCTTGCGCGCCATGTACGAGCAAGAAAAAGGTGAAAAAGCGCAAGCACGCGTTGATAACTTGGAAGAGTTGGTGACGGCCACGCGCCAATTTACGCCACCCGAAGAGGCGGAAGCGGAAGGGATGACACCGCTGTCGGCATTCTTGGCCCACGCCGCCCTTGAGGCCGGTGAAGGTCAAGCGGACGAGTTTGATGACGCGGTCCAATTGATGACCTTGCACAGTGCCAAAGGTCTCGAGTTCCCCTTAGTCTTTATGGTCGGAGTGGAAGAGGGCATGTTCCCCAGCCAGATGTCAGCCGAAGAAGCGGGTCGCCTAGAAGAAGAGCGTCGTCTTTGCTATGTCGGCATGACGCGAGCGATGGATAAACTCTATCTGACCTACGCAGAAATGCGCCGTGTGTACGGCAAAGACATGTTCCATAAGATCTCGCGCTTTATTCGTGAGCTGCCCGAGGCCTGCTTGGAAGAAGTGCGGATGCGTGCCAATGTCTCACGCCCTGCTGCAAGCGGTGGTCGTTTTTCCAAAACGCAGACTCAGGAGAACTTTAACCAAACCGGGTTTAGTTTGGGTCAGCGGGTGCAACACCCTAAATTTGGTGAAGGCACCATCATCAACTTTGAAGGCAGTGGCGGACAAAGCCGCGTGCAAGTCGCCTTTAATGGGGAAGGGATTAAGTGGTTGGTAACTCAGTACGCCAAACTGGAAGCGCTTTAATCCCCGCTGCTTAACGCCAAAAAACGTAACATACGCCCAGCCTTGGCTGGGCGTATTGGTATTGACTCGATTGCCTGCATTTTTTCAGCCGCGGCGTTAGCCGAACACGCCGGCTTGCCAAACGACCGCGCCACCTAACAGCAAAAACAACAGCGCACACAGGCCATCGATAACTGGGGCGACCTTGGTGAGCACTTGCTGTACGCGACTCCCTGATAGCAGCCAGGCGAGTGACGAAAACCAGCCTAATGAGAGTAGGAACACCACCGCCACGGCCATGGCTTTGCCACTGGCAGACATGCTGGCCGGCACCAAGGTACTCATCAACGAAATAAAAAACACCAAGGCTTTTGGGTTGAAAAGGTTGGTCAGTACCCCTTTCCAAAAGGCCTGTTTTTGGCCGCGTACCGCAGGCGCATCATTGGTGGTTTGCGCCGGCGCTGTGGTGGCGGCGAGCAAGCCTTTAATGGCGCTAAGGCCTAAATACATCAGCACACTGCCTCCTGCCACTTGCACCCACATAAACAGTTGCGGGTGCTGATGCACCAACAGGCTGATGCCGGTAATGCTCAGTATTGTGTGCGCCAAAATACTGAGCGATAACCCCAGTGCAATCGCCAAGCCAGTGGCACGGCCATAACGGGTCGCATTTTGGAGCACCAAGGCAAAGTCGGGCCCGGGGCTGAGTAGCGCAATCATATGTACCCCCGCCAGCGTGGCGAGAATAGTCAGCTCGTTCATTCTGGTTTTCCTGTTGATAACGCGGCACGTTTAATGTTGGTGACTTGATGTCGTTTGTTCTGATAGGCATCAACGCTAAATATCGCCAAGGCGGCCCAAATAAAGCCGAACGTCGTGGCCTTGTCGAGGGTGAAAGGTTCGTCATACAAGCCGACGGCGAGTAAAAACATTAAGCTTGGGCCGATGTATTGGAAAAAGCCTAATACCGTTAAAGGTAAGCGGGTGGCGGCGCCGGTAAAGCACAGTAAAGGTATCGTGGTGATCAAGCCGGCAGCGGCCAGTAGCATATTTAGACTGATGGGATTATCGAGCAGGTTAGCGCTAGGTGTATCGGCAAACTGCCATAGATAAATCAGCGCAACGGGCAAGAGTGTGCAGGTTTCCACAAACAACCCTGGTACCGCAGGGAGATTGATTTTTTTGCGCAGTAAGCCGTAAATCGCAAAGCTGGTGGCCAGCACCAGGGCTATCCAAGGCAGTGAGCCAAAGGTAATCAATTGTACCAATACCCCCACCAACGCTAGCGCGGCGGCAAGCCATTGTAGACGACGGAAACGCTCACCAAGAAAGATCATCCCCAGCGCCACATTCACCAGTGGATTAATGTAGTAGCCAAGGCTGGCATCTAGCATGCGATTATTGACAATCGCCCAGATAAAAATCAGCCAATTACAGCCAATAAAGCAAGAGGTGAGCATCAACATCAACAGCTTTTTCGGCTCGCGGATAATCGGTTTAAGCTGATAAAAACGACGGGTAAAAAACAGCAGCAATGCCAAAAAGACAAACGACCAAATAATCCGATGCGACAAGATTTCTGGCGCCGGAATATGGTTGACCGTTTTAAAGTATATAGGGGCAATTCCCCACATAATGTAAGCTGCAAGGGCTAATAGCACGCCTTGGCGGGCGCGTTTCGGATCTGGAATCACGGTGCTTTCTCGTTATGGGTATCGATAAGGAATGAACGCGTATTCATGCATGTTGACTAGATGTAACAAGTTGTAAGCACCGGCGCAAGCACCTTTCTTAGTGCTCAGGGTTTCATCAGTCAGAGGGTGTCGGTAGAATGAGCGCCAGTTTGAGTAACGAGCTTGATTATGTCCGCCACCCCCGCTTATGTCGATACACCAACGGCGACCGACGCCGCTACCATTGACCCTGCCACGAGTCCTGCCCACCAGGTACTCAAAGCGGTGTTTGGTTATCATCAATTTCGCGAGGGTCAGCAAGCGGTGATTGACGCAGCGATTGCTGGCCGTGATGCCTTGGTGATTATGCCAACCGGAGGCGGGAAATCACTGTGCTATCAGATCCCTGCGTTGGTACGTACTGGTTTGACCGTGGTGATTTCGCCTTTGATCTCGTTGATGAAAGATCAGGTCGATCAGCTCAATGCCAATGGCGTCACGGCGGCTTGCTTAAACTCGGCGATGACCCCCGAGGCGCAAGCGGAGAGTTTGCGCGCCTTAAACCATGGCGAGGTGAAACTGCTGTACGTGTCGCCTGAGCGTGCCCTGGGCCGTGATTTTCTTCATCGCTTAAGTGATTGGCAACTTGGATTAGTGGCGGTGGATGAAGCGCACTGTATTTCCCAGTGGGGACATGACTTTCGCCGCGAATATGCCTCTTTGGGTCAGCTGAAACAGCATTTCCCCGATGTGCCGGTGATGGCGCTGACGGCGACCGCGGATGCCACCACGCGCGAGGACATTCTATCTCGCCTTACCCTGAACGATCCGCTGGTGCATCTGGGCAGCTTTGATCGCCCGAATATTCGTTACACGCTATTAGAAAAGCATAAACCCTTAGCGCAATTGATACATTTTTTAACTGGCCTACGCGGTCAGTCGGGCATTGTGTATTGCAATAGTCGCAAGCGAGTAGAGCAGGTCGCGCAAAAACTGTGCGACAACAATATGCTCGCCGCTGCTTACCATGCCGGCATGACCACAGAGGCGCGCGGGTCGGTGCAAGAGGCGTTCCAACGTGATGATGTCAATATTGTGGTGGCGACCGTGGCATTTGGCATGGGGATTAATAAGCCCAATGTTCGCTTTGTGGTGCATTACGATGTACCGCGCAATATTGAGTCTTACTATCAAGAAACCGGCCGTGCCGGACGAGACGGACTACCGGCTGAAGCGGTGTTGCTGTATGACCCCTCAGATATGGGGTGGCTTCATCGCTGTTTGGAAGAAAAGCCCGAGGGGCCACAAAAGCAGGTCGAAAGCCATAAACTGACTGCGATGGGCGCGTTTGCCGAAGCGCAAACCTGTCGCCGTTTAGTGCTCCTGAACTACTTTGGCGAAAACCGCCAAACCCCGTGTGGCAACTGTGATATTTGTCTCGACCCACCTACTCACTTCGATGGCACTGAGCAAGCGCAAAAAGCGCTGTCATGCGTCTACCGTGTCAACCAAAGCTTCGGGGTCGGGTATGTGGTTGAAGTGCTGCGCGGAATGCAAAATCAGCGCATTAAAGATCATGGTCACGACAAGCTATCGACCTATGGCATCGGGCGAGAGTGGAGTCATGAATACTGGGTGAGCATTATTCGCCAATTGATCCACCGCGGTTATCTGGTGCAAAACATTGCCCGCAGCTCGGTGTTGCAGTTGACTGAACAAGCGCGGCCACTATTGCGTAGCGAAATGGCGCTTGAATTGGCGGTACCACGTATCGGCCTCAGCCCACGCACCAAAGCCAATAAGCTGAGTCAGCGCCATTACGACAAAAAGCTATTTGCCAAGTTGCGTAAGTTACGTAAAGCGATTGCCGATGAGGAAGATATTCCACCGTATGTGGTGTTTAACGATGCCAGCTTGATGGAAATGGCCGAGATGCTGCCTTCCTCACACGCTGAGCTGTTGGCGGTCAGTGGCGTCGGCCAGCGCAAACTGGAAAAATTCGGCGATGCGTTTTTAGATTTAATTGACGATCACCTTGGCATCAGTGAGTACGGTTATGGTACCGAGTAATTGGCCTTTGATTGAATCAGACTGTGCCTTGGCATTTTCTCAGCCACAGCTTGATGCGGATAATGCTGAGGTTATCTGTCAGCCATTGCTTGACGTGTTACAAGCTCAAGTACTGGAAAGCCAGCAAGACGCCGACATGATGACCTGGCTAATTGACTTTGAAGGCACGCGTCTGATGCTCAAAGCGGCCCATTACACCCAGAGCGTATGGTTGGAGCCATTGGAGAGTGATGGTGATGAAGTGATAGCCTTCTTGCGGCGCTGGTGGATACGTCATCCGCCTCTTTAAATTACACTGGCACCGCCGATTGATTGCTGTATAATTCGCCACCTCGCGCTGCCTGTTGATAGGTAGCTAAGTATTTTGGGTTCCCTCGCCCCCAATAACAAAAAGGTGCACTATGAGCCACTTTTCTCTCGCTCAGCAGCGTAAAGCGCTGAGTTACCTCGTGATATTCCATCTTATCATTATTGCCTCCAGTAATTACTTGGTGCAGATCCCTTTTACCGTTTGGGGTTTCCACACCACCTGGGGAGCGTTTACCTTTCCGTTTATTTTCTTGGCTACCGATCTGACTGTCAGAATTTATGGCCCTGGATTAGCGCGTCGCATCATTTTATTCGTGATGATGCCAGCTTTGCTGATTTCCTATGTGTTATCCGTCTTGTTTTATCAGGGCAGTTACCAAGGATTCGCGGAACTGAGCACGTTTAATCTCACGGTGGCTCGGATTGCGATTGCCAGCTTTATGGCCTATCTGCTGGGTCAGATTTTAGATATTCATGTGTTCAATCGCTTACGCCAGCAGCGCCAATGGTGGGTGGCGCCGAGTTGTTCTACCTTGTTTGGTAATGCCTCAGACACGCTCGCCTTTTTTGCGATTGCGTTCTATCAAAGCCAAGATACCTTTATGGCGGAGCACTGGGTTGAAATTGCCCTGGTCGACTACGCCTTTAAGCTGATTATTAGTTTGGGGCTGTTTATTCCTATGTATGGGGTGTTGCTCAACCTGATTATCCGACGTATCACACAAGTGAGTCCGTCGGGGGCGGTGCAGCAAACGTCCTAATCAGTAGCAGAATAAAGAGTCGCATCGCGGCTCTTTTTTTACGTCAGCTTACCGATTACCGGCTTTATTTTGAGAAGCAGATCAATAAATGTACAGCGAATAAAAAATAAACGTATTTTCTTCTTGATTAACGGTAATGAGAATGGTTATTATTAACTTGCACTCAGGGACATGACACGACGTTCCTGAAGGCACGACATTGCTCACATTGCTTCCAGTGTATTAGCGGGGCGCTTATCAAACAGTGATTAAGTTAGTCCGTTTTTTGCTAGGCGACATCTTTCGGGATGTCGCTTTTTTCTTTTTGGGCGCTGGCTTTTCGAACCAGGAGTGTTGGCGTGATGGCTGTGGGTGCAATAACAGTTTGATGACAGCGAATGAGTCTGAGCACAAGATCAATAAATGAAAAAGATTATCAACTAAGTGTTGAAAATGGTAATGAGAATGGTTATTGTTAACTTGTCTTCAGGGCAAAGCCCACAAGCTAGGCGTTGAAGGCACGACATTGCTCACATTGCTTCCAGTGTATTGGGGCCAGCAAACTGTTACTAGACAGCTTTGTTTTTGCGCTCACTTGTTACAGCGACGCCCACCTCGGCGTCGCTTTTTTCTTTGTGTCTTTCTTTTCCCGTTATTATTTGCTTAGGCGAGCTCAACCAGTTTTTTCACCATCCGATTGATACCACTAGCTGCGTCCGAAACAGACGTTGCTAGCATATAGGCCGGTGTGGATAGCAGATGATGGCGCTGATCCAGCACATAATCCGATACTGGGCAGTCAATATGTTCACCCCCCATACGATTAAAGGCGGCAGCGATATCAGGTTCATTGCCAATGGTGCCTTTTACACCTTTTGGATAGATCTGCGGGATCATGATTGGTGCGATACACATATAACCGGCGGGCTTTTCTGCACGCATAAAAGCTTGGCAAACCGCAAACATATCTTGGTGTACCTGCACCGGATCGCCATTGTAAGCAAAGTCTGACAAGTTCTTGGCCGCACCAAAGCCACCGGGGACCAGTAAGGCGTCGAAGTCATCGACGTTTAAATCGGTAAGCGGAAGAATCTCACCACGAACAATACGGCTGGCTTCGGTGAGCACATTGCGCGTTTCGTTCATCGGCTCACCAGTACGATGATCGATCACATGGTGCTGATCGATATCTGGTGCGAAACACTGCCATTGCGCATCGTTTTGTTCTAGTGCTAGCAGCGATAATACGGTCTCTTGGATCTCTGCGCCGTCAAACACGCCGCAGCCAGATAAGATCACAGCCACCTTTTTCATCACGCTCTCCTTGTATCGAGATTAAAAATATCGCAATCAGTGTGGGCAATGCACAACGATCAACGACGCTAATATAGGCTACGTTTATCAGTGTCGCATTGGTACTGGGTTAGGCGAAAGCTTAGCGAACTTCGGCAATGAAATTGGTGATTATCTCCGCAGTTTATGATGACTTTCTCTGCAACCTTGAGACCCATAGCGATTTCTTTTTCCACACCACAAGATCCTTGTTCGATCAAGATCAGGATCC
>NZ_MUFG01000034.1:0-25175 GCF_001996065.1 Salinivibrio sp. MA351
GATTTATTATCAATAGTTTAAATATGAAAGTCTGCCCAGAAATCGAAGTGTCGAACGCACAGCATGAGGCTATTCAAGCGCTTAGAAACAAGACATTTCCTGACCACCAAGTTTCCCGTTCTTACTATAAGCAGCTTCTCCACATGCGAGCTTTGCAGTACCAAGGTAATCAACTGATTGGTTGTATGGGCTTGGACTATAGGGCAGTGAATGTCGGTGGTGAGGTGTATAAAGTGTTAGGCGTGAGTGATTTTTGCATCGACAGCGCTTGGCAAAGAAAAGGGATTGGCTCGGGTATGCTGGCGCAACTGACTGACTATGCCAAAGACAAAGATGTTGATTTCATTATTCTCATCTCTGAGCTGCACGATTTTTATGTGGCTAATGGCTTTCAGCTTGTCGAGTCACATGCCTCTTGGCTACGCATTCATGAACACACTAACTATGGTGTTGCGGTCGAGTATGTCGATGAATTATATGTAAAACCGATGACAGATAAATCATGGACAGAAGGGCATATGGATTGGCTTGGGTATATGTATTAATGCCTTCGGTAGACGTCGTTTATGGCGTGTAAGAGGGGTGAGACGGCTTTAGCTGAGCGCCTGCAGCTATCTGCAGGCGCGTGATGATATCGGCGACTATACGCCCTTGCTACTGCATCACCGCAAACGACTCATAAGGGGCCAGTTTGTAGGTAGTACTTAACTGTCTGACCGGATCCATGTTGTAGTTTAGGCAGGTTAAGGCCTTATCGTGCCAGTGTTCGGGGAGGGTGATGGTTTGCTTTTGCTCACTAAAGTTGCTGACCACGAGAATACGATGGGTGTCGTCGAAGCGCTCGTAGGCGATCACGTCAGGGTGGGCTTCTTCCACAGGCGCAAACTGGCCATGTGCAATCAGTGGGTATTGCTTGCGCAGCTTAATCAGCTCACGGTAGTGATAGAGCACCGAGCCACTGTTTTCAGTCGCTCGTGCCACATTGATGGTGGTGTAGTTAGGATTAACCGGTAACCATGGTGTTCCTTGGGTAAAGCCTGCCTGCGGTGCGTTATCCCATTGCATCGGGGTACGGGCGTTATCGCGACTGTTTTGGTATACCGCCTCCATCATGGTGTCGGGATCAACGCCTTCAGCAACACGCAAGTCGTAAAAATTGCGGGTTTCGATGTCGTGATAATCGTCGATAGACGGGAAGGCGACATTGGTCATCGCAATCTCTTCCCCTTGGTAGATATAGGGCGTGCCTTTCATTAAGTGCAAGGTTGTGGCGAGCATTTTTGCTGAGCGTGTCCGGTACTCACCGTCGTGACCAAATTTAGATACGGCGCGGGGCAAGTCGTGGTTGTTCCAAAACAGTGAGTTCCAACCGCTATCGGCCAGCTCTTGTTGCCATTTGAACAGTACCTGTTTAAGGGCGGCGACATCCAGCGGCACGGGCTGCCATTTATCGCCGTCTTTCCAGGTCGCGGTAATGTGTTCAAATTGGAACACCATGGAGAGTTCATTGCGTTCCGGTGCGCTATAAAGCTTGGCAATCTCCGGCGTTGCGCCCCATGTTTCGCCGACGGTGAGCAAGTCTTTGCCGCCAAATGTTGCTTGGTTCATCGCCTGCAGCAGAGGGTGAAGGCGCGGGCCGTTGCCAGTGATGCCTTTGTCGATCTCTTTACCAATTAAATCAATTACATCGAGGCGGAATCCGCCAATGCCTTTATCAATCCACCAGTTCATCATCTTATACACGGCGTCATGGACGGCGGGGTTTTCCCAGTTCAGATCGGGCTGACGTTTGGAGAACAAGTGAAAGTAGTACTGCTCGGTGTTTGGCTCCCATTGCCATGCGCTGCCACCAAAAATTGAGCCTTGATCATCTGGAGCACTGCCATCGGATTTGGCATCACGCCAAATGTAAAAGTCGCGATAGGGGCTGTTTTTGTCTTGAAGCGCAGCTTGGAACCAAGGGTGTTCGTCGGAGGTGTGATTGACTACCAAATCCATCACGATTTTGATGCCGAGCGAGCCGGCTTTATCAATCAAGCGCGTCATGTCTTCCATGGTGCCAAATTCAGGCGCGATCGCGCAGTAATCGGAAATGTCGTAGCCATTGTCATCCATCGGCGATTGGTACACCGGTGATAGCCATAACACATTGACGCCGAGCCAATGTAAGTAATCGAGTTTCTCGATAATTCCGTTCAGATCGCCAATGCCATCATCATTGGTGTCGTAAAAACTACGTGGGTAGATTTGATAAACAACGGCATCATGCCACCAAGCGTACTGCATACCCATTACCTCTTTGTTTTTTATCAGTTTGAACACGCGTTCGATAATGGATATGAATGTACCTGCCCAAGACGGGGATTAAAAATAGATAACTCTCTCTTTGTTATAGCTATATGGCTATACCAAAGAGTGAAAATAAACCTATTTAACGGCTATGATTGATGCGAATAAGTGTTTTAAACTATAACGGTTAAAGCAAAAATGTGAACGGTGATGCAATGGACGTAGAAAAAGCGGCAAGTTATTTTTTGGCTGTGGCTGAGAGTGGCAGCATCAAAGCCGCAGCGTTAAAGCTAGGGATCAGTCAGCCTACATTGACCGCGCAAATCCAAAAGTTAGAACAGCGTCTATCAAGCCAATTATTAATAAGGCATCCGCGTGGCGTCAGTATGACGGCTGCTGGCGAGCTTTATTATCAGCACGCAACGGCCCAACACGCTGCGCGCCAACGATTACAAGCACAGTTGCATGTGCTACAAGCCAGAGAAGCCGGACAGGTTAAGCTAGGGACGGGAGAAGCCTGGTGGCCTTTGTTTGTCGAATCGGCGGTGGTGGCGTATCAAGCCGATCATCAGTGTTCGGTGCATATTGAGTTTGGTAATCGGTTGGCATTAATGTCATCGCTTTTAAATGGCGATATTGATGTTTTTATTGGCCATGAAATCAGTGAACTAATTGCCACCAGTCAGGTGCGTTTTACCCCTTTGTTCCAAGATACAGAAGCTTGGTTTGCACATCAGGATCATCCTTTGTTTGACCAATTGAAGCGCCACCATCAGCCGGTGTTGTCAGCGCATCTTTTTGACTGGCCATTATTGCGAGTAACACCCGATCATCCTCGCCATGCCCATTTACTTTCTCGTCCTTTACCACCGTTGCTAAACCTTCACCCGCATGCCTTTGATCTCGACTCACTCTCAGCCAGCATCTCGTTGTTGCAACGTACGCATGCTCTCATGCCTTACACCGATAAGGCCGCGTCATTTCTCGGCGCTAAGGGAATTAACATGCTTTGGGTTAATGCAGAAAAACGGGGCAACGTGGGTGTTTATACCGCGTACGGGGCGACAAGCGATAAAGTCTCGCAGTTCGTTACGTGTCTGCTGAAAAGTGGGACTGACTGGATGACGAGCGATGTCGATTGAGCACCTCTTACCAGTGTGGGGCAGCTTATTGACGAATAAAGTGCTAGACTAGAGTGCTTTTGTCGCACATTGAATTGGTCGTGCTGGCTGCAAATGTAGGGATGAGTTAGCCGGCTCCATATTTCAGTGGCGACATCAATGGCATCAATAGGTAGGGCCAATTACCAATTTGGCCACTGCGCTGCTAATTTGTGGCGCAAATCACATGCAGTACCTTTATTATCAAAGGAAAGATGATGGTAATTCCAGAAAACAGCAGTATTGTTATTTTTGGTGCATCTGGCGATCTCACCTTCCGCAAGCTGATCCCAGCCCTGTATCATTTGTATGCGAACAAACAGCTGCCTGCGTCTTTCGCAATTCTTGGCGCAAGCCGCACCTTCTATAGTGACGAGTCGTTCCGTGACAAGCTCCGTCGCTCGATGCAAGAGCTTGAAGAAACCGATCCTGCCACGCTCGACGCCTTTATGGCGCACGTGCATTATCAATCGTTCAATATCTCTGACACCCACGAATATGGCGCGCTAACAGGGCGTTTAGACGAATTGTCCGAACAATATGGTTTCACCCAGCGTAATACGCTGTTTTATCTTGCTACGCCGCCGAAGCTGTACAACTTTATTCCTGCCTGTCTAGCCGCACATGGCCTGAATGATGAAAGTAACGGTTGGAAACGCTTGGTGGTCGAAAAGCCGTTTGGTTACGACTTAGCCTCCGCTCGTCAGTTAGACAAAGACATTCACGCCTACTTTGCAGAGCATCAGATTTACCGTATTGACCATTACTTAGGCAAAGAAACGGTACAGAATCTGTTGGTTTTCCGTTTCTCCAATGCGATGTTCGAGCCGCTTTGGAACCGCAACTTCATTGACTATGTTGAAATTACCGGTGCGGAGCATCTTGGCGTAGAAGGTCGCGGTGGTTATTACGACCAGTCGGGCGCGGTTCGGGATATGTTCCAAAACCACCTATTGCAAGTGTTGTCGCTCGTGGCGATGGAGCCGCCTGCACAGATCAATGCTGATGCAATGCGTGATGAGGTGTTTAAAGCGCTGCAATCGCTTGAGCCGCTCTCTGAAGACGACTTGCACAATAACTTGGTGCTGGGCCAGTACACTGAATCGCAAGTTGGCGGCAAAGCATTACCCAGCTATCGTGATGAGCCAGGTGTCGCCGAAGACTCGCGTACCGAGACTTATGTTGGCCTGAAGATGTTTATCAACAACTGGCGTTGGAATGGGGTGCCATTTTACGTGCGCACCGGTAAACGCTTACCGACGCGCGTGACCGAAGTGGTGATCCACTTTAAACAGACCCCGCATCCCGTATTCGGCAAAAATGCGCCCGAAAACCGCTTGGTGATCCGTATTCAGCCCGACGAAGGCATTCAAATGAGTTTCGGCCTGAAAGAGCCGGGTGCTGGCTTTAACGCCAAAGCGGTAAACATGGATTTTCATTATACGTCGCTGGAAGAAACCCAGATGCTGACGGCTTACGAGCGTTTATTGCTTGATGCCTTAAAAGGCGATGCAACCTTGTTTGCCCGCAGTGACGCGGTGGAAGCCTGCTGGCAGTTTGTTGAGCCAATTCTCCAATACAAGGATAATGGCAAAGCGCTATATGGTTATGCCTGTGGCACTTGGGGGCCGAAAGAAGCCGACCACTTGCTGGCGCGAGACGACCATGCGTGGCGTTTCCCCTGCAAAAACCTCACAGACACGGAATACTGCGAACTATGATCAATGCCCGTATTTTTGATGACGCCGACGCGGTGGTCAATCACTTAGCTGACGCGATGCAAGCGTTCAGCGAGCAAGATCGTGCCGTACACATCTCGCTATCTGGTGGCAGCACGCCCAAAATGCTGTTTAAGCGTTTAGCCAGTGATGGCTACGCCACGGCGATTCAGTGGCAAAACTTGCATTTTTGGTGGGGCGATGAGCGCTGTGTGGCACCGGATGATGCCGAGAGCAACTTTGGCGAAGCCGACAAACTGCTGTTTAGCCAGATTCGCATTCCAGAAGAGAACATTCATCGCATTCGTGGTGAAGACGATCCGGAAGTAGAAGCGGCGCGCTTTAGTGCGGAAATGCAAGCGCTGATCCCAAGCGAAAACGGCACGCCTGTGTTTGATTGGATCTTGCTGGGTGTCGGTGGCGATGGCCATACCGCCTCGCTATTCCCGCACGATCCTCAGTATGACAATACCGCTCTGGCGCTGGTGGCCTCGCATCCTGAATCGGGTCAAAAGCGTGTATCAAAAACCGCCCGTGTGCTGCGCGCGGCGAAGAAAATCAGTTATCTGGTGTTGGGTGAGGGCAAGCAAGCGATCGTACATGAGATCGCCACGCACGAGCCCACTCAACTGCCATATCCTGCCGCCAATATCCGCAGTGCCAAAGGCACGACGGAATGGGTACTCGATGCCGCGGCAGCAAAAAAATTACCAGGACAGAATTAATGGAGAGCACGATGAAAGGTGATATTGGCGTAATTGGTTTGGCGGTCATGGGCCAAAACCTGATCCTCAACATGAACGACAACGGCTTTAAAGTCGTGGCACATAACCGTACCGCGGCCAAAGTCGATGAGTTTCTTGAAGGCCCAGCCAAGGGCACTAACATCGTTGGCGCTTATTCGCTGGAAGAACTGGTTGAGAAGCTAGAAACGCCACGTAAAGTGATGCTGATGGTTCGTGCCGGTGATGTGGTCGATACCTTTATCGACAAACTGACGCCACTGCTTGAGAAAGGCGACATCATTATTGATGGCGGTAACACCAACTATCCAGATACCAACCGTCGTGTGGCAGCGCTGCGTGAAAAAGGTATTCACTTCATTGGTGCCGGTGTGTCTGGCGGTGAAGAGGGCGCACGTTTCGGGCCGTCTATTATGCCAGGCGGCTCAGAAGAGGCGTGGCCAGCGGTGAAGCCTATTTTCCAAGGTATTGCAGCGAAAACCGATACCGGCGAGCCATGTTGTGATTGGGTTGGACGTGATGGCGCCGGTCACTTTGTGAAAATGGTGCATAACGGTATCGAATATGGCGACATGCAGCTGATCACCGAGGCGTACCAGTTCATGAAAGACGGCCTTGGTATGAGCCATGATGAAATGCAACAGGTGTTTACCGACTGGAACAAAACCGAGTTGGATAGCTATCTGGTCGAGATCACGTCGGATATCTTGGGTTATAAAGACCAAGACGGTGAGCCATTGGTTGAGAAAATTCTCGACACCGCGGGTCAAAAAGGCACCGGTAAATGGACTGGCATCAACGCGCTGGATCTTGGCATTCCGCTCACCTTGATTTCTGAATCGGTGTTCTCGCGTTGTCTGTCTGCACTCAAAGATCAGCGTGTGGCGGCAGAGACCTTGTTCGAAAAACACATCCAGCCGGTTGATGGTGACAAAGCCGAGTGGGTTGATGCGCTGCGTCAAGCGCTGCTGGCGTCAAAAATTATCTCTTACGCGCAAGGCTTTATGCTGATGCGTGAAGCGTCAAACGAGAACGGCTGGGATCTCAACTACGGCAACGTCGCGCTGATGTGGCGTGGCGGCTGTATTATTCGTTCGGCCTTCTTGGGTAACATCCGTGATGCCTTTGCTAAGGATCCTGACTTGGCCTTCTTGGGCTCAGATGCGTACTTTAAAGGGATCTTGGATAACTGTTTAGCGGCATGGCGTAAAGTGGCGGCGAAATCGATGGAAACCGGTATCCCAATGCCGTGTACCACATCAGCGCTGACCTTCTTGGATGGCTACACCACAGCACGTTTGCCAGCCAACCTACTGCAAGCGCAGCGTGACTACTTCGGTGCGCATACCTATGAGCGTCTCGATAAGCCACGTGGTGAGTTCTTCCACACCAACTGGACGGGCACCGGTGGTAACACTGCCTCGACGACGTACGACGTGTAACGTGGCAGACTAAGACACTGCCAGTAGTAATAAATAGAAAAGGGATGCATTGGCATCCCTTTTTGTTGGCATAAGCAATAAACTCGCTTAGCATAGGCGAAAAAGGAGACCCTATGCCGCGTCCTAAAATGCCCCGCCGTATCTGCGGGAAACCGCATACCAACTGTTTTAAACCCAACGCCATTCCACTCAGTGAGCTAGAGACGGTGACCATTGGTCTGGATGAGTTCGAAGCCATGCGCCTTGTTGATCATCAGGGTATGCAGCAACTGCAAGCGGCGGAAGTCATGGGCGTATCCCGTCAAACGTTAGCCAACCTGGTAAAACGCGCCCGCGCCAAAACCACCGCCTGCCTCGTAGAAGGCAAAGCACTGGTGTTTGAGTCAGAAGAGTAGTGTTAGGTTAGCCATCTACAAAAACAAGATCTGGGCTGCGTGTGACTAACCAAGGTGCTTTTATGGTTTACTAAACTGTATTTTCACGTCAATTATTGCCGTGAAAATGGAGTTTTTTAAACCAATGCTTCCATTTAGTTATTGTCATTCATCATGCGACTTAGCGAGGATGAGTGAGTGCTCGAAAAAGCATTTTGTCGCACGACGTTGCAGCTTGACGCGATCACTCTCCATATCTTTATGCGACAGCTCTCATTTTTCTCTCACAGAATAGTTTGCATATGCCATAAATCAGGCGTATTTTTAGCATATGCCATTTATATAAAGAGAGAACGGAAGATGACAATTGCTATTGCGATGAACCAAGACCGTCCTGCGGGACATTTTATGAAAGCAGAACATTTTGTGCTGTTTGACGACGATGGACAGGCACTCGCTCAACTCGCCAACCCACGAGTAACGGAAGGCTGTGGCGCCAAAAACGCCTTGATTGCGATGTTAAAAGCCAACCAGGTGACACGTGTGGTGACGCGCCATATCGGTGAGCATGCCTTGGCGGGATTGCTGGCCGCGGATGTTGATGTTTATCAGTTGACCAACGGCCGTTTAAATCCTACCCAGTGGTTGTCGCCTGCGTACTGGAAACCACTGACGGAGGCCTGTCAAGGGCGGCCTGCGTTGCAGCGAATGAAGCAACAGCAACAACCACAACAACGGAAAGCAGCGTGTCATTCAGGACGTGGGCGAGGGTGTGGCGCGCAAGGTAGTGGTATAGGTGGTCAACATCGGGGGTGTGGCAAGCGGCAAGGTAAAGGCGGTCACGCTAGTGGACAGGGTTGCGGTTGCCATGAGTGAATTACGTGTGATGCCGCCACGGTCACATCATCAGTGTGTGGCTTGCAGTGACAACGGGCTGTTTAATCTTAGATTTTACCAAGACGATGAAACTGCAGTGAGCGCAAAAGTATGGTTAGAAAGCACTTGGCAGGGATATCAAGATCAGCTACACGGTGGGGTAATTGCGACGCTTTTAGATGCGGCGTTGACCCATTGTACCTTCTTGTTTGCCCCGCAAAGTGTGACAGCGTCACTTAATATTCGCTATCACCATCCAGTGCCCGTTGCCGTTGAGGCTGAGGTACGTGCTTGGTGTGTGAAAGCGAAACACGGAATGAGTCAGTTGGAGGCAACACTTACCGTTGCAGACACTGTGTGTGCCACTGCAACGGCAAGCTTTATGCAAACACGCGCGTTGTGAGCGTCAAAAACTAGCTGACCGCGCGGCGCAGGCGATCATGGACCGCAAGCCACGCTTCGCCATGAGGGGGCTGGGCGAGCCAGATTTCATCGACGCCCAGTTGGTCGGCTTGGGCGAGTTGGTGATATAACGCTTGCCCGTAGCGCGCGGCGTCATCCGGCATGGCAATGCAGACCAGATCATCCCGTGTCGGGGCTTCGCCAAAGTGAAGCAAGGCCGCGCGTTTTTCCGGATGGGGCGCAGGGAGATCAGACAAGTCCGCAGCCACCATATGCAACCGGGTGTTAGGTTGGTAATGGCTACCGATATTGCCAGGCACCAAGCTATCGTGCTGCTCGGGCGCTTCCACGGTTTCACCCAATACGGCGCTCAGCTCGCTGGCGGTGATTGGACCGGCACGAAGTACGCGGAAGGGGCGCTTGGTAAGATCGACAATGGTCGATTCCAGCCCATGCTGGCAAGGGCCGCCATCAATCACTGCGGCGATCTTTCCGCCTAAACCATGCATCACTTGCTCTGCCGTGGTGGGGCTGAGTTTTTTATACGGGTTCGCTGACGGGGCGGCAACGGCAAGCTGGTGGGTGGCGAGCAGGTCCAACAACACAGGTTGCGCGGGCACGCGAAGCCCAATGGTATCTAATCCACCCGTGACCACTGGTGAAACATGCTCGGCTCGTGGCAGCAGCAGCGTCATCGGCCCTGGCCAGAAGGCATTCGCCAGCTTATATGCTTCATCCGGGATCTGCGTTGCCCACTCGGTGATCGATGCGACGTCACCGAGATGAACAATCAAAGGATGATTAGCGGGTCGCCCTTTGGCGGTAAAAATGCCCGCGACGGCGTCTGGATTGCTGGCATCCGCTGCCAAACCGTACACGGTTTCTGTGGGCACCGCGACTTGTTCGCCGGCTTTTAGTAGATCGGCGGCTTGTGTTAGGTCCGTTGAACACTGCGCTGAGAGAAGTTGCGTTTTCAACGACATGCTCCGTTTTATTTTGCTACGTTCAGGTGATACCACTGACCCGAGCGATCGCGTTGCCATACTGCACCCTGCGCATCAATCTGCATCAAGTACAGCCAGCCGTGATTCGCCAGCGCGGCTATATCGTCATGGCGTGCAAGTATACTATCAATTGCCTCCCGAGGGGCAGCGATAAATACGCTTAATCGTACTGGCTGGTGGCGATATCGACGGCCATCGTGCACAGATTGATGCGATAAGCCAATTCGTAAGTCGCCGCCATTCCCTTCAAACACCCCAATGTGGCCACCCACGATGTTGTGTAGCAGCTTGTTTCCACTGCCGAATTTTTCCGGTGCGGTGACAGAAGCAAAGTACTGCAGATTGATCCAATTGGTCACTACCATGGGCGCGGTGAGTATGGTTTCAAGCTGGCTAAAGTCACTGTCTTTGTGCATGTCGTAGTCGTGTAAAAAGCTGCGACCTTGCAAATTAATCTGTCGAGACAGGGTGCGCGGGCCCACGATTAACGCGGCGTTGTCACATAGTCCCCACTCAGGACGCATTTGTGCCCAGTCTTTGGCGCGTGTTGCAAAGAAGCGTTTGAGCTTGGATGGCTGGGTAGGCGTTTGGTCAAACTGGTTGGCGCGGGTTGCACGTGCTTGTTCGCTCGCAGCGGCAAGCCACGTTTGCCACTGGGCATGCTCGGGGGCGTGAAAGACATCCAGTGCGTCGGTCGTAGTGTTGTGCATGGCGGCATAAAAACGGGTGCTGGCGGGAATCGTCACGCCTTGCTGTACCATGGCATCACGCACGTCGGCATCGTTAAGAAGCTGTGCGAGTACACGGACATTCACCTCACCGGTTTGTCCACCGCAAGCACCACAGTCAAGCCCTGCGGCATGAGGGTTGTTACAGGTTTCACTGCCATGGCCCACCAACAAGACGGCATCGGCCAGTTGGTCAGCAATGCCCATTGCCCGCAAGATACCAGCACCTAGCTCTGCCTTTTCTGCTGCGGTTAATGGTGTATTGTCACGGGTGAGAGCCCAATCACTGTCAGTATGGCTGAGTCGATTTAACGGGTTTTCGGTGCCAGAAATGCGTAATGCGCGTTTTAGCAAGCTCACCAGTTTTAGCATGCCACCGGCTTCGACCATGCCTAAATTGGCGGCGGGCGCATCGAGACTGCGCTGCCAGCCGAGCTTGGTCATCCGCAACCAGCGTTCGGGAGTAGCATGGGTTTGTGAGGCGGTGACAGCCGGTGCCAATAAGCCGGGCAGTTGCGGGCGGTGAATCTGGCTATCGGTGGGCTGATAGGCGATCGGCAAGCCAAAAAAGCCAGCAAAGCCAAGCGTTTGAATCCTGTCAGATTGTGCTTCTAACGCGCGACGCATCGGCTCAGAGCGCACATCGATACAAAACACAGCTTGCAGCGTAGGCGAGGTGGCGAGAGTGTCGACACTGGCCTGCGCGGACAAGGCGTGTGCCCAAGGGCGCTGCTGACTGATTTCCAGCGCTTGCTGCCAAATCCACAGTGGCGCGAGCTGTTGTTGTGCTTGGTGATACCAATGGCGCACATTCACCGCTTGGTGGTGCATGGACTGACGAATGCTTGCCCACGCCGCTTCACGGTGTTTAGCAAGCCAGCGTGCCAGCACTGTATCCCAAGCGAGTAAAATCGCGAATAGGCCCATGCCATGATCTTGTTGTTCACTGTCACTGAGCTGTTGCTGCCAATCTAACCAAGCCTGCCAGCTTGCCCAACCTGATAAACCATGCATCAGCGCGTGGCAATAGGCCAAGTTACCGTTTTGGTCATGAAGGATCGGTTGCCAAAAGGCGGCTGCTTCAGCGATCAGTGCATCCATTTGGGTGGGTAGAGCGGCGAAATCGGCGAGCAAATCCACGCCAGTGAGGGTTTTAATGCCTTTATCTTGGCTCACCACACTCAACCAGCATTGATAAAGGTGTTCACCGCCTTGGCCTTGGGCATCAAAGCGCTGTGGGTATTGGTGATAAAGCGCGAGAAACTGGCTCACTTGCTGCTGGATTTCTTGCTGCCACGATAAGCCTTCTTGTGTTTCCCGAGTGCGGTCACACAACTCAGCCAATGGCTTCCAACGCGGGAGGTTACTGCTATGAATGCGCAGTGCACGCAGACAATCACTCACTGTTAATGCGCTGCCAGAGGTTGAAATGGCCTCGGCAAGGTGTGCCTCACTAATGGGCGATTGCCAATGCGACAGATAGTACGCCGACGGCATTAGCGGACAGTGGCCACTTAACACCGCTTGCTCAGCAAAGACTTGCTCAATGGGGGTAAAGCGTTGCGGCCACCATGGGTTCACCGCAATCATTTGATCCAACGGCCAGCTTGGCGCAATCGCTACGACCGCTTGCTGGGTGGCATCGCGAAAATCGCTCATATCGAGGGACTCAGGGTATGCAGATACATTGGGCGTTTTCGCAATCATTAACGCGTCTCCTTATGCGGTTGCCATTGGGTCGTTTGTAGTTGGATTAAAGAAGCACTCGGCCACCATTTGAGAGTCAAGCGTGTCGCCCACTCATCAAGGTAAGCCCCGGCGTTTAGCCAAATAAACAGGCGGTTGACCCATGCTTTGTGAGGCCAGTACTGGACCGCCAGTGATAGAGTAAACAGCGCGATAAACAGCACCAGCGCAAAGGCATCGGCAAATAAATAGGTGGCATTTCCACCCGCGACAAACACAATCAAGCTATGTTTAATGGCGGCGTAGAGCCCGAGCAGGCCAAGCGCAAACACGCTACTGAGCAGCACGCGTGTCGGGCGAGCAGCGCCTGGGCGGGTAAAGGCCGGTAATAGCAGCATGGTCATCGCCATCCACAGCAACCAACCGGCGGCCAAGCTATTTAAAATACCAACACTCAGATGCACGGCGACAATCAAACCGGCGGCGGTGGCCATCGCGGCAAGCCAATGGCAGCGACGCGGTACTGAGGCGTCGGCCAGTTGAGTTGCTAGCCAATGATTCACCCCATTGCCGCTGTTGAGGAAAGAGAACGCCTTGTAGAAAGAGTGCGCCAGTAAGTGCAGCAGTGCCAACTCATAAAGGCCTAGGGCGATTTCAACTAACATCAGACCCATTTGTGCGACGGTCGACCACGCCAGTTTTACCTTAATGCTCACGCGTGTCAGGCTCACCAGCCCTGCCACCAGAGTACTGACACCGGCGATAACCAGCAGTGCAAAGCTGGCACTGGGGCTCACCGCGAGCACTGGCGCGAACAGCATCAATAAGATCCCGCCAAGATTCACAATACCGGCGTGCAACAAGGCAGAGACAGGCGTTGGCGCTTCCACCACTTGAATCAACCAGCCGTGCAAGGGCAGTTGCGCGCACTTAATGATCGCCACGCCCACCAACATAAAGGCGGCAATGCTTACAGTCAGCGTGTGAGGCTGCTGGCTGACTTGAAACATCAATTGGTCAATCTGCGCGGTTTGGTAGTGGAAAAATAACAGTAAAAATGCGCCACCGAGTAGCAATTCGCTAAAGCGGGCGAGCAGCATTTTTTTGTGAGCCGCGAGTTGGGCGCGAGGCCGATGCGGATAGAAAAGAATTAAGCGACCCAATGAGAGGCTAACTGCCACCCAAGCGAGCCAAAACAGCAACAGGTGATTACTGACTAAAACCAACAAGACTGCTGACAAGGTGAGCAGTAAGGATGAAAGAAAACGGTGTTTGTCGGTTTGGCCTGCAAACGCGGTGGCACTGTATCGCCATATAATACCGCCAAGAAGCGTAACCAGTGCCAGAAGCACCAGTTTAAGCGGTGTAACGAGAAAGAGGGATAACATGACTTACCTCACAGCAATAGTTATGCGAACCATTGTGAAAACTTACTACAGTTAAGTAAAATACATAATAAATTACTTTTCATTCTGTTTTATAGAACGATGAGCCGACTTAACTACCATCATTTGTATTATTTTTGGCAGGTGGCACGCCATGGCAACCTGACTCAGACCGCCCGTAACCTGCATATTTCGCAGTCGGCGCTGTCGTCACAAATCAAGCAGCTTGAGCAGGCGATGCAGGTGCAATTGTTTGAGCGGCAAGGTCGTACATTGACGTTGACCGAAAGTGGCTATCAAGCGATGAACTATGCCGAAGAGATTTTTCGCCAAGGGGAAGAGTTAGAGCAGTTGCTATCCAGTGGCGGGGCGCTGTCCAGTGCCACGATTCGCATTGGCACCTTATCCACTATGTCGCGGAACTTTATCGAGCAGTTTATTCAGCCATTGGTCAATCAACGGGAGTGCCGTTATGTGTTGCAGTCGATGGATCAAACCGGCTTGCTTCATGCGCTGTCTGATCACCAGTTGGATTTGGCGTTAACCAATATCGCGGTGCGGGGGACCAATAAACAAATTTGGCAGTACCAGCAACTGGCACGCCAGCCGGTGGCCGTGATTGGTTGGCCAGGTAAAGCGTTATCGCCGACCTTAGATGCCAGCTACCAGCACCAAGCGTGGGTGTTGCCTTATGGCGATAACCCGATTCGCTCGGGGTTTGATGCCATCTCTGCGCAGTATCAACTCAAGCCTTACATCATGGCAGAAGCCAATGATATGGCGATGCTGCGCCTATTAACCCGAGACAATGATGCGTTAGCGGTGATGCCTGAAGTGGTGGTTCGCGATGAGCTAGATAGTGGCATGCTCACCCGCTACGCCTTACTGCCGAGTGTGTATGAGCCGTTCTATGCGGTATCGATTAAACGTCAGTGGGTACATCCGAAATTGAATTCGCTTTTAGATGCGTTCAGTGCGTCGCCGCTCGCGCATGGCGACGACCTTCCCGGCGGCAACGGTCAGAGCAATACCTAACTTCGTCCCAACAGCGCGCCCACTTTTTACGCCACGTAAAGGGGCGTTCGCACGTCAAACATACCTTGCTGGGAAGATGCGGCTTTTTATGCGCCATCTGGGTTGCCTCCAGTAGATTGAGTGGCACGTGACCGTTGTTTCATGGTGTGTTTATCCGCGTGATCGGGGCTTTTGCTCCGCTTACCGCTTTTTCGTTGCTCAGGGCTGTTTGTTGGCTCAGGGCTGTTTGTTCGCCCAGGGCTATTTGTTCGCTCAGGGCTGTTTGGACGCACATGGGTGGCAAGGATCCGTGCTTTTTCGATACGAACCGCGTCTTGTTGACGAAACGACCATAAAATATCACGCGCACGTTTGCCGGTTTGTTCTATATCGACAATGGCTTTCGGGTAATCTTCGCCAATTACCACTCCGTACATCATCGCTTCCATGTCGGTCATTTGCCACGGGGTGTGGATCAAACTGTCGGGCAAGGGAGAAAGCTCGGGTAACCATTCACGAATAAATGCCCCTTCCGGATCTTGCTCCTGCGATTGTTTTACTGGGTTATAAATGCGCAGGGTATTGGCGCCTGTCACGCCAGCCTGCATTTGAAACTGGGGGTAGTGAATGCCGGGCTCAAAATCGAGAAATAGCTGCGCCAAATGATGCACACCACGCCGCCAGTCAATCAGTAGGTGGTGGGTTAAAAAACTGACCAGCATCGCCCGCATACGAAAGTTGATATAGCCGGTGGCGTGTAGGCAACGCATACAGGCATCGACGAGCGGATAACCGGTATGACCTTGTTGCCATGCAAGCAGATGCGCATCGCTCTGCGGACCGTTTGCGTACTCAAAATGTAAGTAACCTCGATTGACGGGCCGATGCTCCATGTGATGCTCGCTTTCAAATTTCTGCATAAAATGACAGTGCCAATGCAAACGCGACACCATGGCTACCAGCGCCCGTCGCCAACCCTTTTTCTGCCAATGGAGGAGGGTGATTTGATACATCTCGCGCACGCTGATGTTACCCCAAGCAAGATAGGGTGACAGTCGCGTACAGCTTTTGCGGCTGGCGAGCGGTTTAGAGATATGGCGCTGATAGCGTTGCCCACGCTCGCGGAAAAAAGACTGCAAGGTTTTATACGCCCAACTCGGGCCGCCGGGTTGAAAGCGTGGCGCGGGAGAATCCCACTTGTGGTGTTCGAGCGCGGGTAGCGTGAGTGATGTGTCTAGCCAGTGCGCTTGTTGCCAATCGGGATCAGCAAGAGGGGCACGCATCACCTTTTGCCATTCTGCATCCCAATCGACTCGGCTTTTAGCGCCGCGGATCACCGACCCGGTAGGATATTCATGCCATGGGATCTGATGGCTTGCCAGCCATTTCGCCACCGCTTTATCGCGAGAAAACGTCGCGTCGACGCCAATTTCTTGATGGCTATACACCGCGCCAATCGCTTGTTGCTGGTGGATGGCGTCGAAAACGGCGAGTGCTTCACCTTGGCAAATGGTGATCTGCCCACCAAGTGGCGCCAGCTGTTGATTGAGATCACACAGCGATTGCCAGACAAATCGCCAATGGCGCTCGCAGTGGTGCGGATCGTTGAGCAGCAGTGGCTCAAACAGGTACAGGATGACTAAAGGACGCCCAGCGGCAATGGCGGCTTGTAGGGGGGCGTGATCCCGCAGGCGTAAATCGCGTTCTAGCCACACAAGGCTGATCGGCGTGGACATAGCGTTCTCGGCAGTAGTAACAACAATCTTCTATTCACTTTCGGTGATACGAGGCTGAATGGTGTTTGGATCCCTGATGGTGACGTGGTTGAGGTCTAACTTCTCTGATTAACAAGCGCTAAGCGCACAAAGCGAAATCAAAATGGTTTGCATTTGCTTTTTAGGCATCGGAAAATTACCAACTGTAGAATTAACTGACAGGCGCATCCCGCGCTTGTACTTAAGCAGTAGGATCGGGATATGTTAGAGGCAAAGGACGTTGCGTTTGCCGTCAACGGAAAAGTGTTGCTTGATAAGGTGAGCTTGTCGTTTACGCCAGGAAAAATCTGTGCGTTGGTCGGCCACAATGGTTCGGGCAAGTCGACGTTGATAAAGCTGTTAGCGCAGCAACAGGCAACCAGCAGCGGACAGATCGCATTAGACCAAAAGCCCTTGTCGAAATGGTCAGAAAAAGCGTTTGCGCGCGAGGTGGCGTATTTGCCACAGCATTTACCGGCAACAGATAACTTAACTGGGTATGAGTTGGTCAGTTTTGGTCGCTATCCTTGGCATGGCTTGCTGGGGCGGTTGACCAAAGCCGATCACCAAGCGATCAACGAGGCAATGGCGCTCACTGGTACCCAAGATTATGCCGAGCGCTTGGTTGATACCTTATCGGGCGGCGAGCGCCAACGGCTATGGATTGCGATGCTGCTGGCACAGCAAACGCGTTACTTACTGCTCGATGAGCCGCTATCTGCACTAGATGTAGCCCACCAAGTAGAAGTGATGACCTTGGTGCGTAAACTCAGCCGAGAGCTGGATAAATCCATCATTATCGTGGTGCACGATATTAATATGGCGGCGCGTTTTTGTGATGAGATTGTCGCCTTGCACAGCGGGCAAGTCCTGACTCAAGGTGCGGTTAGTGATGTGTTTCAAGAGTCGGCCCTCAAATCGATTTATGGTATTGAAATGCCGATTGCCGATCATGCCGCCGGCTATGCGGTCGCTATGCCGGGGGAGTTATCGCCAGTATGATCAAGTCCTCTTTTCTGACGCTTATGGTCTGGCTGACCGCGGCCATGATGTCAGCGAGCGTCAGCGCGTCGCCTCGTATTCTCTCGCTGGATTGGACCCAAACTGAAACCTTATTGGCCTTGGGGGTGACGCCCGTCGCGGTCGCGCAAAAGGCGGATTACAATTCGTGGGTGAAATCCCCGCCCATTCCAGAAAAAACCGTTGATATTGGGCTTCGCACCCAGCCGAACATGGAGCGTTTGGCCGAGCTTCACCCCGATAAAATTCTAATTTCACCCATTTTTAAGGCGATGAAGCCCAAGCTGAGCACTATTGCGCCGGTGAGCTCAATTCCTCTGTATGAAAGTGGGCTAAGCTGGGCGTCGCTCAAAACCGTGACGCGGCAGATTGCACGTGAGGCCAACCGTCCTGAGGCCGGTGAAACCCTGATTGCCAATGCGAAACAGCAATTAGCGAGCCTGCGCGATACTATTCCCGGCGAACAGCCTCCGCTGCTGATGATCCAGTTTCTGGATGCCAATCATGTGCGGGTGTTTGGGACCAACAGCTTGTATCACGCCGCCATCAGTGAATTGGGGCTCAGCAACGCGTGGCAAAATACCACCAACAGTTGGGGGTTTAGCATGGTCTCCACCCGCGAGCTGCTAGACCTTGATGCGCAACTAGTGATTGTGCGCCCACTCCCCGCGGGTGTGGAGCAAACCCTTAAGACCAATATGTTTTGGCAATATTTGGTTAAACGCACGGGACGTACGCCATTGATGATTGATCCGGTGTGGAGCTTTGGTGCGATTCCGTCGGCGTTACGCTTTGCGCGCCTTGTGACCGTGGCATTGACCGACCCTGAACAAGGGAGGCAGTCATGAAACTGAAACTATTATGGGTACCTTTGGCGTTACTGATGGCACTGTTGGGCCTCGCAACCACTCAGTTGGGGCAGTGGAATGTAAACGCGTCCATGCTCTGGGATTCTCTATGGTCGCTGGATGACAGTGCGTTGATTGGGGTGGTGATGCATTTAACCTGGTGGCCGCGTTTGGTCACCGCATTGCTGGCGGGGACGTGTTTGGGGCTAGCCGGTACCTTGATGCAACAGGTTTTGCGCAACCCCTTGGCCTCGCCCTCGACGCTGGGGGTGGCGAATGGCGCCAGCTTGGCGCTGATGCTAGCTACGCTTTATGCCCCTTGGCTATTGACTTGGTCGAGCGCGATGGTGGCGATGTCTGGCGGGGTGCTGACTATGCTGGTGGTGTTTGCGCTGGCATGGCGACGCGGCCTATCGCCCACCGTGGTGGTGATCGCGGGTTTGATTCTAAACCTATACTGCGGTGCGCTCAGCACTGTACTGCTGTTGATGAATCAAGAAGCGCTACACGGCATGATGGTGTGGGGCGCGGGCTCGATGGTGCAAACCGACTGGCACAGTGTGCAAGCCTTACTGCCACGTGTTGGATTGGCGGTCGTGTTGATCCTTGCCTTGTTAAAGCCGCTCAACGTCCTGAGTCTTTCGGATGAAGGAGCAAAAAGCTTAGGTGTATCACTGGCGAAAATCCGTGTGATTGCTCTGGGGCTATCAGTGCTTCTGACCGCGTGGGTGGTTAGCTTGATTGGCGTGATTGGCTTTGTCGGTCTCGCCGCGCCCGCGATTGCGCGCTTATGTGGCGCACGTAAGCTCATCACCCGATTGAGCCTGGCGATGATTTTAGGCGCATTGATGTTGGCAGCCACCGATTTAGCTGTCCAACTGTTACCTGGACGCCGGGCCATGATGGTGCCCACTGGGGCGGCGACGGCAGCGTTAGGGGCGCCTCTTCTTTTGTGGTTGTTGCCACGGGTGTCACTGGGTAACCGTCAACGCCAACAGATTCATGCCGGGATGCCCGCGCCACGTCAGGGTTGGCACTTGGGCCGAATCGTGATGTTACTGGTGTTAGGTGTGGTGATTTTTGCCACCGTATCGCGTCAAAGTGAGGGGTGGCAGTGGCTGGCGCTCAGCGGCGATTGGTCTTTGTTGGAATGGCGCTTGCCACGCTTGCTGGCGGCGGCATTGGCGGGCGGTGTGCTTGCTGTTGCGGGTGCCGTGCTTCAGCGTTTAAGTGCCAACCCGATGGCGAGCCCTGAGGTGATGGGGATCAGTGCCGGCACGGCGCTGGGGCTGATTGTCACCATTTTTGCGGGCATGGGCGCGTCTATGCTGAGTTTGTATGTCGGCGGATTAATCGGTGCGGGCGCGACCTTGTCGTTGATTGTGCTACTCAATCACAAAACCGGCTTCCAGCCAGAAAAGGTGTTGCTCACTGGCGTAGCCATTGCCGCACTGATGCAAGCGGTACAAAGCTTCTTGATGGCGGGCGGCGATCCTCGTGCGTATCAAGTCCTCGCTTGGATTTCAGGCTCAACCTATTATGTGACCAACAGCACAGTGACTACATTGGCCTTGGTTGCGACGGTGCTGGTGGCACTGGGATTGATGTGTCAGCGGTGGCTCGATATTTTGCCGCTCGGTGGCGAAACGGCTCAATCGTTGGGGGTTAAGGTAGGGCGTGCCCGCATGCTGTTGCTGGCCCTCGTCGCGGTCATGACTGTCAGTGCCACCTTGGTGGTAGGGCCGCTTAGTTTTGTCGGCTTGATGGCTCCGCATATTGCGCGCAGTTGGGGTGCGAAAAATGCCCGCGCGCACATGATCACCGCCGGATTGATTGGCATGGGATTGATGCTGTTTGCCGATTGGCTAGGGCGACAATGGCTGTATCCGCAAGAAATGCCAGCTGGAATCATTGCTTCCTTGATAGGCGGGCTTTACCTCATGGTTGTGTTACGTAAGCTATAGTTTTAACGTACGGTGATCGACAGGATCGCCTCATCCCTAACTAAAGAGATGCAGTTTGCATCTCTTTTTGTTTGAGGAGCCAAGAGAATGAACAGTGATTCTATGCAACGTGTGGCGGTTGTTGGTGCAGGTGGCGCGATGGGTGAAGCTTTTTGCCGCGCATTGCTCGACAAGCCATCCATTCAGCAAGTCTTTGCCTTGGGGCGTCACCCCGCGCTACTTGCCGAGATAAGTGAAAAAGTCACCCCGGTGACAGTGAACATTCGCGATGACGCATCAATACAAGCGGCGGTCGAGCACATCGACGACAACAGTTTAGATGCGGTGATCATTGCCTCGGGGATGCTTCATGATGATGCGGTGAGCCCAGAAAAGCGGCTTAGCGCGTGCAGTAGTGAGGCCATGCACCAGCTTTTTGATGTGAATGCCGTCGCGCCGCTGCTGTTGAGCAAACACCTTGCGCCTAAGCTCAAACGTCAGGCCAATGCTAAGCTGGCGATATTGTCCGCGCGCGTGGGCAGTATCAGTGATAACCGTGCGGGTGGTTGGTATGCCTACCGTGCGAGCAAAGCCGCGGTGAACATGTTGATCAAATGCATGAGCATTGAGCTTGGCCGCCACGACCAATCATTAACCGTGGTTGGCCTGCATCCGGGGACCGTCGACAGTCATTTATCCGCGCCATTCCAAGCCAATGTTAAGCCAGGCAAATTATTCAGTCCGGCCCAATCGGCTGGCTATTTACTCTCGGTGTTGGATGGCCTCGACAGTCGTCATACTGGGCGTCTGTTTGCATGGGATGGAGAAGAAATTGCCCCGTAGGTTGGGGCATTGTTGAGTTATTTCCAATGCAATGGCTGCTCTAGGGTCGATAAAGGCTTTTCCGGGCCAAGCCCTATCATTTCGTCATACGCCGTGTCAGTGACTAACACGTATTGCGCGGCGTTAATCCATTCAAAATCATCTTTCACCGCTAGCAAGCTGCGGGACAGATAGGGCTTATCGCCGTGGTAAATCAGCTTCTGCTCCACCGTATCGCCGTGACGCAAAAAGGCTATTGCTTGATATAACATGCCATCAATGCCGCGGATCTGAATCTTGTCAATGTTGTCGTAATTTATCAGTTCGCTCAGTTGTAAATTCATCACTCGTCCCTGCAGTTAGGCCTTTCTCAACCACTACGAGCCATGCAAGTACGCGGATCCCTCGAGGGTGAGGCATTACCCGCAGCGACAGCCGTTTGGATGCGAAATGTAAAATAAATGTTACGCAAAGGTAAAATTAAAACCGTGGTGAGGAGATGATTTTCTCTGCAAAGTCGACGTAATCTGTGAGGAACGGAAACATTGCGTAAGGCTAAGGGCCGCTTTTTACGCGCGATTTTTACGCCAGACAACGACACAAGGCGGTSAACGTGAAACAGAGTAAATACGAATCCAAACCACTTAATGAACTGGGTCGTGTAGCCTGGTCGGCACAAGAAAACGATGTATGGCGACAGTTAGTCACACGGCAGCTTGCGTGCATCAAGGACAAAGCGTGTCAGGAATATCTCGACGGTTTGCGACTGCTCGACTTGCCGCATGACACGGTGCCACAGATCCCAGATGTCAATGCAGTGTTAATGCGAGAGACGGGCTGGCAAGTGGCCCCCGTGCCTGCATTGATTGATTTCGACCATTTCTTCGCCTTATTGGCGGATAAAAAATTCCCCGCGGCGACCTTTTTGCGCACCAAAGAAGACTTTGATTACTTGCAAGAGCCGGATTATTTTCATGAGATCTTCGGTCACTGTGCGATGCTCACCCACCCAGCATTCGCTGAATTTACCCATATGTATGGTCAGCTCGGTAAGCAGGCCACGCCCAAAGAGCGCGTCTATCTTGCACGCTTGTATTGGTTTACGGTCGAGTTTGGTTTACTCAGTGACGCGCAAGGCAATCGCAGTATTTATGGCGGCGGGATCTTGTCTTCGCCGGCGGAGACCGAGTACGCCTTTAATAGCGACAAAGCGGTGCGTAAGCCTTTAGAAGTGATAGATGTCATGCGCACGCCATATCGGATTGACATCATGCAACCCATTTACTTTACCATTGAGTCGATTGACGACTTATTTGCCATCAGCCAACGTGATTTGATTGCTGATGTGCATCAAGCCATGGAACTGGGCCTTCATGCGCCTTTGTTCCCGCCCAAACCGAAAAAGACAGAACAGCAAAAGGAAACGCAACATGTCTGAACTAACTGAGTTGAAATGTGAAGCCTGTAATATTGATGCCCCATTGGTCAGTGCTGAGGAAATGCCGGCGCTGCTTAAAGATATCCCACAATGGAGCAAAGTGACGCGAGATGGGATTGATCAGCTCGAACGCGAGTTTACTTTCCGCAACTTTAAGTTGGCGTGGGCGTTTGCCAACCAAGTAGCTGAACTGGCTGAGCAAGAAGGCCACCATCCGGCTATCTTGCTGGAGTGGGGTAAAGTGTCCGTGACTTGGTGGTCGCATAAGATTAAAGGCCTGCACAAAAATGATTTTATTTGTGCGGCGAAAACCGACGGCATTGCGCCTGAGTAAACCAAAAAAACGCCCCAAGATTGAACTCGGGGCGTATCTTTTTCGCTCACTTGCTATCTATCCCTGTCACGCAAGTATCAATCCTGCGAGGCTCACATCTCTCATTGGCACGTCTCGGCTATCACACTCATAGCGCAAAATAGGATAGATTTAAAAAGTGACAAGGTCACTTTATCGTGTTGAGTTTACTCTTCTTCGTCGCTTGTGTCTTTTTGTTTGGCGGCAAAATACTGCGCCAATACGTCGTCGGTGAGCTCGCCTTTTTCCTCAAGCGCTTTGAGTTTTGCCACAATCGCTTTTTGTTCGTCGAGTGACGGTAACGAATCCGGCTCGTGCTCGGGGGCATCATCAGCGAGTTGGTTTAAGATATCCATGATTTATCCTCTTAGTGTCTTTGCGGGAAGCGTAGCAAAATTCATGATTTCTCCCAAGTAAAAGGCACTATCTTGGTAGGGAAATGGACTTAACATACTCACTTTAATCAAAAAAACGATCAAAAGTCCTTCCTTTGGTCTAAGTTTGTACTAAGGGATCGTTTTGGGGGGAGTACATTGTGAGTGAGATTTTTTTTTCGTGCCAGCCGATCTTTGACGACAAGCAAAATCAGTGGGGTAGCGATTTATTATTTCGTGAAGGGTTACAAAACAAATTTCCCTCTATTGATGAAGATACCGCAACATCACGGATTTTAAGTGCCAACTTTCTATCGGGAAAGGAGCTTGATGATGATTTGCGCTATGTCGTGAGTTTCTCAGAAACGGCCTTATTAGATGAGATACCCTTTTCTATTCCTGTCGCGCGTTTGGTTCTCTATATTACGGAAACGTGCAAAGCAACGCCTGTACTGGCTAAACAGCTAGAGGCCTACCGAAAAGCAGGGTTTACGATACAGGGTGACAGCGGTATGTTTACTAACCGCTGGCAGCGGCATTTGCATCTGTTTGATGTCATTTCTGTCAGTATGGCAAGCGAAGATCCGATGAGTTGGGTTGGTGTGATGTCTGATTATCCAGATATTCAGTTTCTTGCGAAGAAAGTTGAAAAAAAAGACGAGTTTATGCTGGCCAAGCAACTTGGGTTTAGTCTGTTTCAGGGCTATTTTTTTGAACAGCCGCAAATAAAAAGTCATAATGATGTGGCGCCATCCGTGATCAGCTTATTAGATGCTTGCATCGTGATTAATCGTAGTCCTCATGATATTGATGAAATCACTGACGTGATTTCTCGTGATGTCTCGTTACTCTATAAAGTTGTAACCAGTGCGAACATCCTGGCTAAATCGAAAAAAAAGCCGATCACAAACCCGAAGCAAGCGGTTGTCTATCTAGGGCTTGAGTCGTTGCGTCGGTTAATATCCTTACTCATTATGTCGAATATGAATCATCAGGAATGCTCTCATTTGCAGACATCCGCGATACTCCGTGCGATTTTTATGCAACAGGCGGCGCCAATGATAAAAGGTATGGATCCTGATGAGGCCTTTTTAGTTGGTGCCTTTTCACTGCTTGATGCTATGTTGGCAGCGCCAATGGAAGATTTAGTTGGGAAACTTGATCTCGACCAAGAAGCGAAAAATGCACTCTTGTCTCAATCAGGACGTTATGGTGAATTGTTAATGTTATGTAAGCACATTGAGCATGCCAATTGGGAGTGGGTCGGCTCAGTATGTGAGAAAATGACGTTAAAAGAACGTGCTGTACTCAAAGCTTTCGATAAAGCACGTTTTCAAACTCAGACCTTGGCTGCAACGATGCAGGTGTAAATGATGAATCAAGTAGGGATGCGGCTAGCCGTCGTTTTAATGGTATTGGCGACCTTATTACTGGGCGTTTTCGGATACTATAATTATCACGTTGCGAAAGAGCGCCTTGAGTCAGACATGAATCAAGACATTAATTCGATTACCCAACGTTTAAAGCAGCGGTTACCAACGTTAATGTGGAACTATGACTTTAATAATGTACAAAATGATCTAGATAGTGAAATGGGATCACGCTATGTACACCGTTTAGAGTTAACTGACTCTAATGATCAGTTTCGTTATGTGACTGACTCCAAAGGTATGCGCTCTAGTGACGAGTTAAATAAAGTCATCGTTCCAATGGTTTACAATGAAACCAGCCCGTCTGTCCAGGTGGGTAAACTAATCATTTATCAAGATAGTCGTTATATTAATAGAGAGTTAAATACAGAAG
>NZ_MUFG01000035.1:0-21403 GCF_001996065.1 Salinivibrio sp. MA351
GTAAGACATCGATACCGTCAGGTTTTGGGTGAAGTCTGACTTCGCCGGGTCTTGGCAATGGGGCATCTCGCAGTGAATGTCCACAATCGAAGCGCTTTCCAGCTTGGTGGTAAAGAAGTTTTCTTGTTTCCCTTCAATCGAGGTGCGGTACCACTTCAGCTCGACCGTTGACATTTTCTCACCCGACGCCAGTGCGTTATAAAGCAATGGCACCGCTTTGTTGAGTGCCACGGTGAATTTAAACGGCTTGTGCACACGTTGGCCAGAGGGCTGACCTGATTGTGGGTCCGTCGGCACGGTCACATTGTGGTCAAACTGCTGCACCAGCATTTCGTCTTCGTGGCCTTCGACAAAAGAATCACCGATAGAATCCGCGGTGCAGGCACCGGCAGTAATCAAACCCTGGGTTTCGCCTTCAATCGAGATATAACATGGCGTTGGCATAATCGCTCCTTTGTATGTAATGAGAGAGCACCACCACGACGGTGATGTTGCTTGTTCGCCACCCTATAAAGCGAAATGCATGCCAAGTTTTTTACCATTATAAATCAGTATATTAGAATATTCCTGACCAATTTTTTGCACGTGCCAAGCAACTTCTTGCCAAGCCAAGCAAAAAGTTGCTCAGCATAAGGCTACCGAGTAGCTTGATGAACATTAATTTTTTCTTGAAGCTGGACGACTTTCCAACTTAGGTAATTTAAGCGTTCGGTAAGTACGGCTAGCTCGGCGTTGGCTTTATCGATATCACCCTGTTCCACAAGTGTTTCGACATAATCGGCTCGTCCATAAATAGGCGATAAGCTGATGGCGAAATCTTCCAAAGATCGAGTTTGCTTTTGCAACGCCCACCAGCGGTTTTGCTCTGCAAGTAGGGCCATATTCGCCATCTTGGTTCGAACCGCGCGAAACTTATCGATGTATTTAGCGGTATTTCCCAGTGCCTCTTTGCGCTCCATGTCATAACGCGTCAATAATTCTCGAGTTTGTTTATTGTCGGCATAGAGTGTGGCCAGTGCATTAAGATGCGCTTTGGCCAGTACTTTGCTCGATTCAATCGACTGCTCCAATTCTTGAGTCGTCGATTGCGCGTATAACGGGACGAATTGTGATTCCCAGCGCGCTAAGGTGCTTGACTGATGCGTTTTTGCAAAAGCCGCCGTGGCGTCAGCATGATTTAAGCTCGGCGCCGGCGCATCGACTTGAAAGGGGGTTTGAAAGTAAGGGATATATGGGTAACCCAGCCATATGACCGCGGTTAAACAGGCCCCTACGACACCGGCCAATAGAGTGCGAATACGGCTTACCCTTATACTAATGGTTGGGTTAACGTTTTCATCGCGTTGTTGCTGTTTTAGTGCACTATGAAATCGCGTTTCTATTCGGTCGATATGTTCAAACAACACATACGCGATCCCCTCATAGTCAACCACATACTTGGGTTGGTGCTGTTCGAGCACATGATATAGGGTGTCGCAGAGCTTTTCACAACGATACAACTCGCGTAATGCTTGTTGGTCTGGCTTAATCTGGTTTAGCTCTCCTTGTACTCGAGCATTCACCCACTCCAGCACCTCTTTTCGCGCCCGGGCACGCTTTTCAGAGACCGCGTCTTCGTTATTCAAACAAGCAAGGATCAATTCCAACCCGTTTGCCAATCCTGCTAGGCCGCCAATTTTTAATGCCGCGACGGTATAGTAGCCACTGAGCAGTAAATCAATACCCTGCTCACTGGCGAGTGCTTGACAGTTATCTTTTACAAATTGCCAATCGGTCCCCCCGGATAATGGCGAGTGTCGTTTATTGATTTGGTCTCTAATTGCTTGATAACGCTCGTCATCACGCAAGGGTTGAACATCTTGGATAATACGAAAAGGCTGGTTATCAATCGAGAGTATAAAAGACATTTAGCATTCCTGATAAAGCAGGGGCGAGTATACTCGCCCCATGATCAGTTAGTAGAGATTGCGTGAGAGCTTGAACGATTTGAACAAGCGCTGCGTGAATGGATTAGTGGCAGCCTGAGCATTAACACGGTAGATCATTCCACCGCCATCAACATTGAATTGATAGTCAACCGAAGTAGTACTAGCCGAGACCACTGCTCCTTGATCAAGGAGACGGAACAACGCCCATGGACCGCGTATCACGACACTACGCGGTGACAGGTTGGTTTTCGTGGGCACCAATGTCAGTTTTGAGGTAGCCGAGTCACGAAGCGTATTTGGCCAAATGAGCTCAATACTGTCTCTAGGCCCATGGCTATAGGTCACATACTGACCATCAACATTCAAAACACTGCGTCGTTTATTGCTGCTTAAACGCAAGGGCTCAACAGAGAAGCTCACATCCAAAACACCTTTACGATTAAAGAACGCTTCTCGGATTTTTTGTGCTTTTTGGATCTGGGCTAGCAGGTCTTGGCGAATTAACGACCCATTTGTCCCTTTATCTCCAACTGATATGTTTTCATCTATAAATATTTTCAGCTGACTATTGTAGAAATTATCCAGGGTTCCTTGTGGCGCAAAGAAGCTTTCAAAGTCGCTAAGTGATGCATCTTTACTGGCATTCGGATTAAACGGATATCGGTTCGCTAACTTTTGTTGATAAGGGCGATATACCTTTTGATACCAACGAGTTTCAAGGTGTTTGATTGCCGCTTGTTTAACGACATGCCAGCTTTCATCGGCGAGTTTATCAACCATACCATCAAGCGGATCAGGTAAACCGGTAGCAATCCGTTTAAGTGTATAAATGGGGTCGGTATTCACCAACTTAACACGTGCTTTGGTCGCATCCAGTGCCGCTGTACCTATGTCAGGTGCATCTTTGATAGATTTAAGGTAGCTTTTTAGTTCCTGTACCGACGCCAACACTTCACTCAGGTAGGCCGGTTTATCGTTCACTGCCTTAACAAGACGGTTCAAATCTGAAAATGGTGCCTGTATTTGTGACGCCACCTCATATTTTGGATTTTCTGAGATCGCTTCTTGAGCGTCTTCATCCAAACCGAGGCCTGATGCAAGCTGGGTATTGGTTTCGAGGGTACGTAATAAACGCTGCAACGGTCCTACGTGCCCAGTAAAATTATCCAGAACCGTTACGGCATCGTTAATATCACTGAAAAACTTCACATCAATTTCGTTCAGCGCTGTACGCCACGTATTTGTATAATCAGCAACATACAAATCACGTATTTTGTTTCTAAGTGCCCTTTTATCCGCGTCACTAAACTGCGCCGTTTCTGCTTCACCTAATACCCAGCTATCAATCAACGCCAAGTCAGAAACTGACTGGAGCTTCGGCACAAAGTAATCTTCAAAGCCAGTTTTGGTCAGCATTTGCGGGATATGTAAGTTTTCGCTATCGACTTCTCGCTCATCAAAAACGATATCAAAGACAGGACCTACCGCGTTCCGCAGGTTCATTCCCGAGCCCAGAACGGTCTCTGCGTCTAGCTTCAAGTTCCGATATACACGTTGGTCGGTCGGCATTATCCGCAAATCGGCTTGAGCACGTGCAATGGTCATATCATAGGGCCGCATCACACGCTCTGCCACGTCGTCACCTTGACGACGTGCAGCCGTCAAATCCGTATGCCGCATGGCATAATCCAAATGGCCGAGTAAACGTTCTTGAATGACCTTTTGCCCGGCAAATTCTTGTTGCCATCGTTGACTAAAATAATCCATCACATAGTCATGATAGCGGCCGCTTTTATCCACCATCATCCGATAAACACGTAACGCCACCAGCTGCTCTTGATCTGTTGTTGCCTGATTAAGATCAATCACCGTATCCGCCATCAAAAGAGGCAAGAATCGACTTTTTAATAGGTTGAGGTACGTTTGTTCAACTTTAGGTCCAATCACATGACCCTGATATAGACCAAAGTCAGAGACATATTTAGGCTTCTCGCGGAAAAAGCCAAATTCCAGCGTCGCTTGACGGATCTGGTTGAGCGGTTTAAGCACCTCACGTTGCGATGCACCGGCAGCACTGTTTGAGAATTGGGTTTTATATTGATCAACTTTTGTCAATACCGCATCTGCATGTGCGACGTTGGCCAGATAATAGCGATGCCATGTCCCCACTAATAAGACAGTGGCGATAGAGCATGCCAAGACAGACATTCCCATCAAGCGCCGTTTATGTTTTGCCACGCGGAAGTTATCCGACGCGAGCCCCGCCTCGGGATAGATAATATTGCTAAATAGTTTTTGCGTGAAAAAAATCGTTGAATTCTTGGCCTTTTGAGCATGATTGACCGCATGTGACAATCCATAACGACGAGAGGCTGCATCATCGAATGCGTTCGTTGGTACCCCTTGCTGATAGACAGAGGTAAAATACGCGCCTCTAACCAGCGCCGAAGTAGAGAATTGATCACTCGCCAGTGCTTCATTGAAAAAAGTAGCAAGAATATCTTTCAGCCCAGCGATCTGACGCGAGAAGCTATAAATCGCTTTACGATCCTCAAAATCAATCGGAGCGGCCAGTGCATGCGGAACTATCGCATTAATGCGATCAATAAATGCAGAATAGTGTTCATCAAACTCTTTAAGCCATGAGTCCAAATCATCCACAGAGTTTAAAGAAAAAGTGAAACCAAGCACCTCATCGCGTTGCTGCTTAGAATAATGTTTAAAAAACGGTTCGAAGCCATACAACAAGTCGAGTTTTGTTAGTGCAATATAAACAGGAAGCCGTGTCGATAGCGTCTCCATCAACTCCCGCAACCTGGCACGTAATAGGTTGGCATACGCCTTGCGTTCTGATGCCGTGGCCGTGGCAAGGTGTGACGCATCAAGGGTTAATACAATCCCATTGAGCGGACGGCGGCTACGGGTCTGCTCCAGCCACTGAACAAAGTGCGACCACAAACGACGCTCAAGCTCACCATCATTATTTTCGTCCTTATGTCCTTGTGTCAGCAACTCACCATCTGGGTCGATAACAACCGATTCGTCACCGATCCACCAGTCAAATGAGTATGGATTCTCACTCTTTTTGCCCGATGCTCGCATAACCGAAGAGAAAACAAAGTTCTGCCCCGAACGATTAATTAGGCTAGTTTTCCCCGCATTTTCAAGCCCGAGAACAAGATACCAAGGGAGTGCATAGAGATGATTCCGCTTGTTCAAGTTTTGCTTCATATTTGCAACAACCTGATTCAGCTCTTTCTCTTGGCGCTCTTCGTATATCTGAATGGGGTCTTCACGCAATCGTTCAGTGTGCGCTTGCTCTGCTTGGAAGCTTTGTAGCTTTCGCCATTGCCATACGCCCCAAATCGCTAAAGCGCCAAGCGTTATAAAACCACTACAAACAGCGCGTGCCATCACGGATGCTAATGGTTTTTTCTCGCCCATCGTCAACCAAGGGCCTGCCCACCAAATGGCGACATTAACAAGAATAAAAATCGCTGCTAATAAAATAGGAAAGGCTGCGACCATGCCAGGCTTAAGCTTTTTCGCTATTTTAAAAATGTTTTTCCACATGAATTTTCGCCCTTAATCACTCTGACGTTGTACTGCGTTCAAGTTGTTCCACCAAGCTGGGTTCCCAGTCGATGACGCTCATGGTTTTAATTTCTTGATTTAGCGTTTGATACTGCTCTTGAGCCATACTGTTAAGTTGATTCGCTCGCATGAGATCGGCCGATATCATTCGCCAATAGAAATGATCGCGTGGTTCTCGTGCCGCTTGTAGCCCATCGTTTAGCATGGAGAGTGCTACCGCAATACCTCCCTCTTTGGCCAACGACAGCGCTTCTTTTCTCTTTTCTTGCCAGTCACCGTTTACGGTCTTTCCACTTGCTTGTCCCGTACTGCCATGAGCTAGCCAATCTTTAACCGCATCAGACACAAACGGCTCTCCACCCTTGAACTTCAGCTCTGCCAGCCCAGGAAGCCGCTCTAGAAACTGACTGACTTCTGACTGAATCGCGTCACACCAACTTTGGTGACCCAATTTTTTAGCAATGGAGTAACTCATTAAGTGCCCTTCAAACCAGTAAGGTGCCATAGTGAGGCTTTGCTCAACTTGCCGCCATAATGCCAAATCGGGGTGCCGCATTTTATCTTGATAGTCTTTCACTCGATCTTGTTGCATCCCTCGCAATTGCGTCTCGCCGCCGGTTTTATGATCGGGTAAGGCGGTAATGCTGTACCAAACCGCGTAGCGACGAAGGCGGATCGCGAGTGCCATACCATCATCTTGTTCCGCCAAAAAAGAGGCGACTTTTAGTAACGTTTGCTTGGTTGCTTTGTCGCTGGAGTGATCAACATCTAAGCCAGAGGATGTCGCTGTTGTCGTTGCGGTTCGCGCCGAGGCTTGCGGTGTTTCTTTCGCGGTTTGGTTAGCACGCTGACGCTCTTCCGCCTTTCGCAGTTCGGCTCGCACATTCACGACGACACTACTGACGACGTCATTGGTCAGGCCTTTCTCTTCAACTGCCTTTTCCCATTCGGCGATCGCCTTCGTCAATGACTCACGATCTTGCGCATCAAACTGGCCAAAGTCCGTTTTATCTATCGCCATCGAAAATCGCTGTGCCATTTGACTAAAGAACTTTCGACGAGGCAGATTTCCACGCTTACCCGGTGCTGGGAAGCTGTCTTCCCAATACTGAGACATAAATGATGCCATCAACTCAAACGAGAGGATAAAGCGAGCCGGAGACGCTTGGTGATGTAGACACTGCAGCAGGTAAGTCAGCAATTTAATGTCTTTGCTCTTTTCTGCTAACAACTTAACAACGCTGTGCTCCACCTCGTCCCACTGAACATCAGCATGGGAGAGCGAGCCAACTTTCATCATTTGATCTTCAACGAAATCAAACAAAGGATCATCGACTAAACGCTCACCGACTGCGCTATTTCCAGGGATTGGCTGTGAAATGCTGCGTTTATATTCTTTCAGTTCCATATTTACCAACCACAACGAGAACGAAGAGCGCCCAGTGCATTACTTAATGGCTGGGTATCAAATGTCAGCCCATCAACGTACTGAGAATTAGAGCGAATGGTTAAACGTTCATCCTGCGCGAATGTCTTCATTAGACGGATTGCAGGTAGACCACGAGAGGACGAGAGCACAACACCTGAGTCATCATTTCGCCAATACTGGGTCTGAGTATTTGGAAACGTTAGTTTGACCCGACCATCATCAATCGGCTCCGGTAGCATCAACTCCACTCGGCTTAAGTTATCGATACAGCTAAGCATCAATAACGGCTGTTCGCTGCCTCGAAAAGCGGTGTTAATGTTACTCGCCTGTAACGTAATCCATGCGCTACTTCCTCGTCCCTCACCCTTTTGATTCAATGACCATGTTTTTGGCGCACTGTCTTGTGCCGCTTGTGTTGCTCTACGCCACTGTAACGGCATTTCTAAGTGATTATCTGCAGGTTCAGACGATGAAACTTGGGTATTAAATACACGATCAAAACAGGCGAGACGATCTAATCGTGACGTCACCGCGCGGCATTGTTTGGCTTGCTCAACTTGCTTTTGAGCGGAAGCAGGTGCGCCAGTCACCGTGGACGGTGCCAAGATTGACACCAGCATGACCCCGGCTAGTGCACAATAGTTTGGGTTATTCATGGGGCTTTTATCTCTAGTTTTCGGCACTTATAGGTTAGGGTTCGACGAGGAATGCCCAAACTATCGGCAGCTTTACTTTTATCGCCATCAAATTGAGACAAGCGATCAGTGATGATCCGTTGCTCAAAGTCGTGCAACGCTTGTTTTAGATCGGCGATGGAAGCTGCATCAATATTTAACACGCTATCAGCCGTCGACGCGCCATTGGTATAGCCTATAGGCATCGACTGAACGTTTGAGGAGCCTGATACAGGTTGCCCGTTACTGATACGCCCACTAAAGGTCGCAATGCTGATAGATTCACGATCAGGCGTTTGAGCACATGCGTATTCAATAAGGTGTTTTAATTCTCGTACATTACCTGGAAAGCTATAACTCAAGAGCATATCGAGCGCGTCAGGCTGCAGCTCTCCTACACGGGTGCCGTGTTGATGATTGAACCTATCAAGAAAGTGATAACTCAGCTGACGCACATCTTCTTTGCGCTGAGCAAGCGATGGCACATGAATCGGATATTGGAGCAAACGATAGTATAGATCTTGACGGAAAGAGCCTGTTTTTACATTGTCCAGCAGGTGCACATGTGTCGCGGACACCAACCGAAAGTCAGATTGACGCTCTCGACTTCCTCCGACGGGGCGGAACGTCCCTAATTCAAGCACACGCAGTAATTTAGCTTGCAAACTCATCGGCATATCACCAATTTCATCAAGAAACAGTGTTCCTCCATTTGCTTGAGCAATCAGGCCCTCTTTATCTATGTTCGCACCTGAGAATGCACCCTTTTCATAACCAAATAGCTCACTTTCTAGCAAATGTTCAGGAATAGCAGCACAGTTGATCGGAATAAATGGCTGGTGTCGACGCGGTGATAAATCATGCACGGCACGCGCGACAAGTTCTTTACCACTTCCTGTCTCGCCTTGGACCAGTACAGATAATTGTGAGGAAGCCGCATTAGCAATTTGCTCACGCAGTCTTCTCATTAAAGTACTGTCTCCAATCAGGGTGGAGGATAGGCTCGCCGCCCTTTCTTGCTGCCGTGTTTGCTTTTCAATGTCAGTCAAAGAGGCTTTTAACGCACGACGATTGCTTTCCTCTCCTTCCATTTCATTGAGCAGTGACCATTGATGTTCAAACACATCCAACACCTGTAAAAACGACGCATCATTCCAAAGGCTAGATAGCGTTTGGTCATCGCCGATAAGACAAAGCAAGAGTTTTACATGTCTATCATGGCGAATTAACGGTCGAATAGAGACGGCTTCAAATAAGCCAAGATCGCCAATAGCCTTTGAAAAGGCTCGATTAGACTGCCAATAAACAATGTCTTCTGCCACTAAATGCTTAGTCGTCGCATTTTGCAACACGTGTGCAAATGGTGTGTCAAAGTCGGTGACAGACCAAGACTCCCCGCTGGAATGGCAGACAAGCTGCCTGCCATCACAACTCGGGACCAGCAGCATTCCTTTGCGCAGCTTGAGCTCGCTGACCAAAATCTGGATAAAGCGAGACTGCAAGTCAGTTGTTCGCCTTTCCCGAGCTAAGTCAGTAACATAAGCTAGCCAGTTATGCATTCTTATTCTACCTCACCCTTAAACTCGCCATTATCTGCCAGTAGACGAACGTGCGTGATCGCCGCTTTGTCGGCCAGCTTGTTTAATAATTCGAGTGAGACGGGTGGCAATAATTGTCCTTCAATAATCGCCTCGAGCATACGGGCGCCATTCTCGCTCCGCGTTGCGCGCTTCAAAATCTCGTCAATTAGGCTGTCGTCAATATCAACGGTTGCGCCATAGCGCTGAGCAAAAGTCGCTTCCAGGTGCGCTAATTTGCCGCGTACGATCTCCGCCAACACGTCACGTTCTAGTGGGACATAAGGCACAACCTCCATCCGTGCCAGCAAGGCAGGTTTAAAGAATGCGGCAAGCTCAGGATATAACGCATCATCAATGTTGGCTTTGTCGTGTGCATAGTCAACAATCGTTTGATAGCCCAAGTTAGACGTCAGGAAGAAAACGGTGTTCTGACAGTCAATCATGCGCCCTTCACCGTCCGCTAGCTCCCCTTTGTCGAAAGCTTGATAGAAGATGTTGAGCACTTCTGGATGGGCTTTTTCAACCTCGTCAAGAAGCACCACAGAATATGGCATCTTGCGGATTGCTTCGGTCAGTACACCGCCTTCGCCATATCCAACATAACCTGGGGGCGAACCAATAAGACGTGAGACCGTGTGTTTTTCTTGGTACTCTGACATGTTAATCGTGGTTAAAAATTGTTTACCACCATAGAGTTGCTGGGCTAATTGCACCACGGTTTCTGTTTTACCGACACCGCTTGGTCCTACAAGTAAAAATGCGCCTTTGGGCCGTCCAGAACGCCGCAAATCCGCACGCGCAGTCAGTAAGTGCCGATGTATGCGTTCGATAGCAATGTCTTGCCCTTTAATCGCATTTCCCAGTAACGTTGTCAGGTTTGTGATTTTGTAGAGCTCGTCGCTGTTCATTTGATCGATAGGCACGCCTGTCCAATCAGAAATCACTTCTGCCACCTGCTCAGCATCAACGTGTGGATGCATCAACCGCTGGTCATGCGGAATAGCGTTAAGTGCATCGTATTTGTCAGCCAATGTCTTTGCTAACGCTTCACGGTCTTGCTCTTGTGACGCTTCATCAACTTGACCCTCATCAAGTTCGGCTGATAGTGGCGGATTTAACAGTGTCGCGCGTAGATCAATGATTTCCTCAACCAACAAACGCTGCTCCCCCCAGCGTGCTTGCAGTGCATGCTTTTCAGCTTCGTCCGCTTGCTCTTGTGTCTCAAGCTCATCTAAACGAGCTTGATCAACGGCTTGGCCAATATATTGGGCTCGCTTCAGCATCTCTATTTCTTGCTGGCGTTGATGACAGAGTGTTTCAAGTAACGCGAGACGTTTAGGGGGAGTCGTTAAATTAATGGCAATCCTTGCACAGGCAGTGTCGAGTACATCGATCGCTTTATCAGGCAGCTGACGCCCAGATAAATAGCGAGCAGACAGTTCCGCCGCCGCTTTTAAGGCATCATCGGCAATCAATACACCATGGGCTTTTTCATACACACTGCCAAGCCCTCGCATAATATCAACGGCTTGGTTTACGGAAGGCTCTTCAAGCTTCACCAACTGAAAACGACGCGTCAAAGCAGGATCTTTTTCGAAATACTTTTTGTATTCTTTCCAGGTGGTTGCGGCGATCGTGCTCAGCTCGCCACGCGCTAAGGCGGGTTTGAGCAAATTGGCGGCATCACTGCCCCCTTCCTGGTTTCCTGAGCCAATGAGAGTATGAGCCTCATCAATAAACAGAATAATGGGGTTCGGCGCGCTCTTAATGCCATCAATGACACCTTTCAAGCGCTTCTCAAACTCACCTTTGACGGAAGCACCCGCTTGAAGCAAACCAAGATCAAGGCAGAATAGCTCAACGTTTTGTAGGCGCTCTGGGACATTACCGGCCGCAATGCGTAAGGCTAACCCTTCCACCATGGCGCTTTTGCCTACTCCCGCATCACCGACAACAATTGGGTTGTTTTTACGACGGCGACAAAGAATATCAACCATTAAGTTGAGCTCTTCTTCGCGACAAAGCACTGGATCCAATTCACTATTTTTGGCTTGTGCGGTGATGTTGGAGCAATACTTATAAAGCGGTGACTCGCTGCCTTCCATTGATGGCGCTTTTGGCCCTTTTTTCTGGTCACTTTCCACGGCAGTTTCAGCAGAGTCCGCGACAATAGCGTCAAAATGCGTTTTCAAGCTCTCGCGATTAATGCCTGCTAATAACTTGGATGCCGAACGCGACAAGTAGCGGTCGGCGCGATTTAATACCGCAAAAAAGACGCTTCCCGAACGCAATTCTGATTGGTTTAGCTCTGTGGTTGATAGCAACCATGCTTCTTGCAGTACTTCAACCAACAGCGGCGAGAACGCTGGGTAGGTATCAAGCGTGTTATCTCGCTCGTAATTACCTGCGAGCGCTTGCTTAAGCGACTCAGTGTCGATATTTGCTTGCTTGGTAATGAGTCGAACGTCAGACAAAGGATTATCTAGCAAGACCTCTAGGAAGTGCTCAACTAAGACTTCAGGATGATGACGCTCAATACATAATGAGGCGGCTTGCTCGAGTGCTAATTTGCTTGGCGCATTCAATTTAGCGATGAGCGTGGACAATTCAATTCGAATCACAGGGACACCTAATTCTAATCAATATAATGTTGTTCGGGTCACAGCAACTGATTCAGTTGACTGAGTACATTTTCAGACTTTTCATGTAGAAAGTATGAATAGCCAGCGAAGATACCCGCCCACAAGACGAGAAATCCGACAAAAATAGACCAAAGCGGCACCTGGCGGCTGAGTGCATACCGAGTGTTAACAACATGGTTACTCCCCTCACTCAGTTGTTTGGGTTGCTTTTCATCATCTAATAGTTGGTCATGTAGCCTTTTAATGACTTTTTCTCGCTGCGCATACCCCCCATCAATCACTCGATATTTCCCTTCAAAGCCCAAGCACAAGCAGTGATAAATAAACACGAGTAATGGTCGATACCTCTCGGGCTCGTTTTCCAAACGACCTAGAACGGTAAATACTTTCTCGCCTCCCCATGTTTCATTGTGGAAACGAGACAACATTGAATGCTCAGCCCAGCAGGTGTTAGCTCCCCATGGGGTACCCATGACCGCTTCATCAAGAAACGTACACAATATATAGCGATATGCCATCAGCATTGCGTGTTCATAACCTTGCTCTGATAGCTCTATTTCGATCGCTTTTATTTCCTCGATCGTTTGGTGGTAGATTTGCTCAATATTCTCGCAACTGGATAATGAACGTACTCGCAACGCTAACCCGAATAGAGGGGTTGCCGCATCCACCAACGCATTAGCATTGTGGCCACGTAGTTGAAACCAGTAATCTTGGTCACTGTCTATTTTTTCAACGTTATCATGTAGGAGGTCTTTAAAGACACTTTCGTCAGTGGCTGCCATAATCAATCTCTTATCGCCCAGAATTGAATATCAAGATCATCAAATGCGGCGGCGACATGGAACGCAAAGCCACTAGAGTTCGTGAGCATCGACCACGCCGCACTCTCTTTGTCCAATTGGTAGTAGGTATAGCCGGCATGGTAAGGCAACTGGCGAGGCGCAACAGGTAGCGAAATCAGCGGAATACCAGGCAGTTGAAGTGAAATAAGCTCGCGAATTTTCTCAACCGAAGAGACTTTGGTTTGCTGAGTGAACAATCGCCGTAACTCATCCAATGGCATACGTGCTTTAACTGCAACGATAAACTCTGCCGACTCCATCAATTGCGGGTCTTGAACCGGCGCGACCATCAGGCCGTAGTTGCGCTTATCTAGCTGAATAGAGACGGCTCGAGGCTCCAGCACCACACTGAGGCTCTGGCGCAAATAGCGGATAACAGGCCAAAATGCATCACCCGGCATATCGTGGTTATAAGCTGGCATTGACGGTGCCAGACGGCTTTCATCCGTGAACGTTGCTAACTCACCACAAATTGACGACAAGCATTCATACAAACGTTCTGGGTGCAGACTGCCTAAAGAGGCAAGGTGCTTCATCTGCGGATACAGACGGTTCAACGAATGTAAAAGCATAAAATCAGAGACATCAGCCACACCGCCCTGAGAAGGAGAACTAATACGTTGAGCGATATTTTTTGCGCGCTCTTGCATCAAACCAGACATTTCATTGATAAAACGGTGCAAGGTCGCATTACCAGCAACATTGAAATGGCACGGAATAAAATTAGCATCAAGGACAACACTGCCGTCAGGTCGCTTTTCTGAAATCCGTGCAATAGGAATAGAGGCATAGGCACTGCGATCCTCTTTTTCTAGCATCAATTGCAACTGAATCGGTGATACATCAAGCGTGGTTGTGTCACCTTGCACACTCTGTACATCTCGTACATCGATACGACGGCTTTCATAGCGCCCTGACCCTTTTTCATCAGGCCAGTTCACTTCCATAATCGATTCACTGCGCAACGGTATAGCAAGGTAAATCAACTGATTTGAAAGCGATCCGTCTTCGATTTCTAACGCTTCAGGCATTACGTCTTCTTGTGGGATACGAAACGCCGTTCCATCTGGCATGACACCGACTGCTCGCTCGATAGCAATACGTCCAAACGCTAGGTATTCCGGATTTAGTGACAGCTCAGCAATGCCATATAAATATTTACTGACGGACGTTAACCGCTCTTCCAATAAATACTCACTGTAGCGCTGATGCTGCTGGAAATGCTGAGGCTTAATAAAGAGCCCTTCGCTCCATATCACGCGATTACGTGCAAACATTACCTTTATTCTACCTTTTCTAATTTCACGTCATAATCTTGAAATAGCATCAACAAATGATACTTGCGGCCTTTGTTCAGCACTTTGACAGCTTTTTTCCATTCCCCGAGATTAGGTTCGGCAAAATGTGCCATCACACCGATATAATTTGTGTCTTCATCGATCTCAAACGCATTGACAAATTTGAATTGCCCTGGGGTCAGAACATAGTCGTAGTTATTAATAAAGTTACTACTCAATGCWCCTTCATAGTCAGTACGCAATTGATCAAATCCCGCAGACATGAACATCGAATCATCTTCGAGTTCAAAGACTTGTACCTCGATAGGTGCTGGGTCTCCTGCTATATTCGGATTTACACCACTGTCACTGACTAAACTAAACGTCGCAGTCGTGGGTTGTTCTTCAGGCTTGTATTCATCTGAAGAACTACAGGCTGTCAATAGTATGATTGCGCAAAGCACGCCTAACTTTTTAAGCATGATTAGCCCTCCTGTTGTTTTTCGCGAATACGTTTGTCATAGACCTGCTCAAATATTTCCCAAAAGAGTTTAGCGAAGCCTTGTTGACGGTTAGATGTAAGCTCTTTGTAATAATTACAATACATTTCCCACGCCCAAGCCGACTCACCATCTTCATGTGCGTCCGTATTGCGTCGACAATGTTGAAAACGACGTAACAGCACTTCCGGTGAAAACGCGTTTAATATTTGATCTAATGCTTCTGAAATCGCATCCTGCGTTGCTTCATTATGATCTCTTACATTTTTTAAGCTCTCAGCAATGGCTGCAGGCGCAGACAAATGAACTAAGCTTTTATCCGCGTCATACATAGTGCGAACCGTATCTTGGTAAGAAAGACCAAGACGTAACGGGTTGTCTTCAATAGGTTGAAGATTACGGTTCATCGTTCCAAATCGTCCTTCTGCAGCTTGTTCGTGCAGTGCTAGCAAGCCTTTTAAACACGCTTGTAACGATTGACCCATTTCTTGTGACAGGAAATGCATCCGTTGAACATCTTGTTCATTCGTTATACGAACACCAAGCCCTTCTAGCATTGGACCCGTTAATAAGTGTTGCCCGTGTCCACCATGGTTATTTGACGGCGTAGGCGATGATTCATTTTGCAAACTCTTGGCCACTTCTTGCTCGAGAAGTCCTAGCTCTTTTTCGTCCATTGGCTTCATCTCATTTTCTATCGGCTTGGAAGGAGTATGTGATGCCATATTCGCTGGCTGTGCATCCAATACTTGTTGATCTGACTTGTTACTGGTGGCCTGGTTTTTTTTCTGACCGAATCCAAAAATACGCTTCAATCGCACAGAGGCAGACATGACATCTTCGCTGTCGGCCTGAGGCGTAAACGAAGGTTGCTTTTCAACCAAGTTTTTCTTTGAAATCAAATTACCCGTTTCACTGATCTGCTCGGCTGGTTCACCATCCAATAACCAGTTTGATCCTTGGATATGTGTCGATGCCTCTAGCTCGGCCAAGGGATCAATAGGCGCTGATACATCTTCAAGCTCGGGCTCGTCATCGACTGGTTCATGACCATTCGCTAACAAATCTGTGTGGTTAGAATCAAAAAGCGTATCAATATGTCCAGCGTCAACCTCTTCGTTTTTTCCGGTTAACACGCGTATCTCATATGGGCCAATTTGCATTTCATCTTTATGTGCTAAACGTGCTAATTGCCCTTTACCAAGCGGCATATCGGTACCGTTAACAAAGGTCTGTCCACACTCATCACGCACACAAAAAGCACCATCCACCATTAAGATCTCACAATGCAAATCATGCACGCGTCCTAAACGATCTTTTAATCGCCAATGCACGGCGGGCGATGCGCCAATGGTGCCACCAGATTCCACAAAACGAATCTGTGCCGACAAACCAGATTCTAAGGTTTGCGCGTTTGCGACTACGAGTGTTATGCCGTTTTGATGTTGTGAGACCATCGTTATTGCCTTACCTGAATTAATACACGCTTATCTTGCAGCTCTTCGCCAAGGAAAGATGTCCATCCCAGCGCTATGTGTTGCCCCAGCTGAAGAGCAGGTGTTTCTTCATCTGTCATCGACAACTCCAAATCAAATGCCATCTGCTCACGCAGAATAAATTCAACTAACTTACACAAAGGCTGATACTCTTTACCGACCGGTAAAAAATCATTAAAACGCTCTCGTGTCAGATCTTTGATACAAATAACGAACTTTCCATTGCAATCAAAAACCGACTCTCCAATCACAGTGTCTTCACCAAGGCGACCATTCATACAGCCAAGAGACATCTGTTGCTCTTTCGCAATCTTTACCTTGCGCGTTACCCATTGGCGGATCTCTACATGTTCAAGATCAAAACAGTGCGCGATGATGCCAGCAACCACTGTCGGTGATCGGCTTCGCCCCGCTAACGTCCCGGCATAAGCCAACATTTTGCACCAGTTTATCGGGGTGTCCCCTCTTAACTGGGGATCACCCAGCCCAACAAGCGCGAATAACTGTGCCGAAAACTGATCTTCCGCACCTGGCTGAAACCTGACGTAATAGCGGTATTTGCGCCATATTCGATAGACCAATGCGATCAATCGGTTATTAAAAAAGTCCAAGAAGGGTCTTTTAATTCCTCCTGGCTCTTCATGTAGCAGTTGCTCTGTAATGAAGGCCGGCAGTGGCGATTGTGAGCCCGCAAGTCCTAAAAAGTTCGTTAGCATCACTGTGTGATCATTCACTTGATCCAGCGATGCTATATCTGATGCAGCAAACCCAAGACTCGGATTTGCACTAAACACTAACTGGCACTCGCGCTCCCATTCTTCTTCCTCTGGGTTAAGCCCTTTATGCTTTTGCAAAAGCTCAACTAATTGGAAGAAGCTATACACTCGCGCATCTTTTACGAGATCAGCGGTACTCATTTCTGTTTCTTCTAAATGAGTGGTTGCTTCCCGACTCTCGTCTGCCATGTATAGCTCTCATTATTCGTTGTGTTGATGACGGTGAGCTCATGAAAAGAATTAATGCTCGCATACAACGAGAAAAAGTGGCTGAGTACCGTTCCAAATAAATATAAATCGCCTTCAGAACCAAACCCGTCTTGATTAAGATAAATCGTCGACTGTAAGCCACGGACAGGCATTCCTCTCAATAGCTTATCCATTGGCTTTGATTGAATGTCTTCAATCGCGTTTAGCCGCTTCTTACCTACTCGCTCTGCTTGACGATCGACAAGCGCACGGAAATCATACGCTGTTAATACACAGCTAAGTGCATCTTTGGATAACAATGACAAATAATTGAGCGATAAATTAGAAATCAACATCCATAATAAACTGCCATCTAGCACAGGACGGAGTGCTTGAGTTGGAATGGTGATATTCTCGAATTCTGCAAATGGTGGTGAGCTATCCGTTGGACACGATATATCACCGACGCCTAACTCCAAAGGTAACTGTCTATTCGTACAAGTCAGCTTAATCGAAACAGCTTCATCGACGTCCACGGATGTCGATTCGTCCCCTCGAATGAAAGAGATAAAAGAATCGAATCCATCACCACGAATACTGTCTTTGACACGCGCTCGGTAATAGAGTGTCTCGCGGTTACGCACGCGCTCAACTTCATGCTGGAAGCTTTCAAATGGCGTATAAGTCCGCTTTTGACCGCGAATAGGCTGTCCATCAATAATCTTGTCTTGTCGCCCAGTGACACTATCAATACTAAACACTTCATAGTGAGCCGGTTTATTACTCGACGGGATCACCTTGTACTCAGTGTTTTTTCCCGTTAAATCAATAGGGTCTGCATCATGATTGAATAAGTTAATAATGGGTGTGCAGTAAAGCTGAAAACTTTCAGGTCTGACTCTGACATCCGATGGCAAGGTTTTAGAGAGATGCAGCTGCACCGTAAACTGTCCATATACATTACTCGGTATGGCTTTATCTAACCCCCCGATGTCAACAAAGTGAAACGCCTCTGGAAATGACAAATACTCCTGCAGCACACGATAACCATCATAAACATTTTGCGGATATGGCAATAAAGCATCGCCGGCGTTAAATCCGACAGATGAGAACGCATCACGTGGTAACGAAAATGCTGTTCCATCAACATGCACCGTTACCTTCTCTAGATGATGACTCAACCACAGATAGAGCATTTGCGCGCTATATTTGTCTCCGCCAATATAAAAGCGCAGTTTATTAATGTTGGCATCTCGTACCGACATATCACCACTGAGCGTCATCTGTAGCTGTATTGTCGTCGCCTCGCGCGTATGTTCAGCATGAACGCTGGAGCAAGAAAGCGGGTAAAGATCAACGTCACGGCAAGTTTGAAAGCGACACTGAGTTTCCATGGCAGACTTACTATCAAGTTCAGTCCCTTTCACCACAGTTTGCTTTTCACTGAGACTTTCTTCTGGTTTGAATTGCGCAATACACATGCTAGGGACTGGCCGTAAATAATTGGGCCAAAGCATATTAATGATTGAGTGAGTTAACTCTGGAAAGTCATCATCCACTTTTTCGCGCAACTTGCCCGTTAAGAACGCAAATCCCTCTAGCAACCGCTCTACATCAGGATCGGTGTGTCGACCGTGTAAGAAGCGAGCCAGTTGGGGATGCAGTTCAGTAAAAGCTTTACCTTGCTCTTTCAAGAACGCGAGTTCTTCTCGAAAATACTTGTCTTTCGTCATGCGATTTACAACACCCGATATTGGCGGTTCTGGTCTAAAAACAAGCTAAGTTGAACTTTCTCGTGCAGCGCTTCACTGTTGACGGTAGCAACAATATTGAACCGCAACATTAACGGTGAATGCGGATCAAAGTCTGATGTCACCAGGATATTTGTTAGCCGCGGTTCATATCTCTCTAAACAGTCTTTGATCGCGAGTTTCACTCTGAGCGATAAGTCTAAGCTTTCGAGTGTCGCATCGTTGAAATCAATAAGACCGAGTTCAGGAGAGCTTTGCGCCCCGCCAATACGTGTATTCAGCACATTGGCAATATTGCGTTTGATCGATCTCACCACGTCTGGGCTACTCGGCCCCTGAGTGACAGATACAGGTTTAGCGCCGGCTTCAAGACGCTCCAAGAAGCCGACACCAAATGCACTGTCTTCTAGCGCAACGTATGCCATGATTACTGATCAAGCCTACCAACAAGAGACAGTTCAAAGTTCGCGCCCATATATTTGAAATGAGGACGAACGGCCAAAGACACCTGATACCAGCCAGGGTTACCCTCAACGTCAGTCACTTCAATCTTGGCAGCGCGAAGTGGTCGACGACTACGTACATCTGCTGGTGGGTTTTCTTGGTCAGCGACATATTGTTTGAGCCAAGTATTCAACTCTCGCTCCAGATCTTGACGTTCTTTCCAAGAACCAATTTGCTCTCGTTGTAGCACTTTGATGTAATGCGCCAAGCGATTAATAATCATCATGTAAGGTAGCTGTGTACCGAGCTTATAATTGGTTTCCGCTTCTTTACCTTCTTTGGTGTTTGGGAACACCTTCGGTTTTTGGATTGAGTTGGCAGAGAAGAAAGCAGCGTTGTCGCTACCTTTACGCATGGTCAAGCCAATAAATCCCTCTTCGGCAAGCTCAAATTCTTTGCGGTCAGTGATCAACACTTCCGTCGGGATTTTAGATTGTAGTGCGCCCATCGATTCATAAACATGAACCGGAAGGTCTTCTACTGCACCACCGCTTTGTGGCCCAATAATATTTGGACACCAACGATATTTAGCAAAGCTATCCGTTAGACGCGTTGCAAATGCAAATGCGGTGTTCCCCCAAAGGTAGTGTTCATGAGCTTGGCTAACGTTCTCGTGATACACGAAAGATTTGATCGGATTTTCGGTTGGATCGTACGGAACACGCAACAAGAAGCGCGGTGCAGTCAGACCCAAATAGCGTGCATCTTCAGATTCACGAATTGAGCGCCACTTGGTATATTTAGGGCTTTCAAAGATGGACTTGACATCTTTAATGTTTGGCAGCTCTTCGAACGACTCAATACCAAAAAATTCAGGTCCAACACTTGAGATGAATGGCGCATGGGCCATCGCACCTAGCGCACCCATGTATTGAAGCAACTTCATATCTGGCGTAGATGGGGTGAAGGCATAGTTACCAATAATGGCACCCGTTGGCTCACCACCGAATTGACCGTAACCTGATGAGTAGACGTGCTTATAGAGACCTGATTGCGTTGTTTCAGGCGCAAACTCAAAGTCATCTAGCAACTCATCTTTGGTCACATGCAAGATGTCAACTTTGTTGTTCTCGCGAAAATCCGTCCGATCGACAAATAATTTAAGTCCACGCCATGCCGATTCCATTTCTTGGAAAGACGTGTCGTGCAATATTTCGTCCATTTGAGCACTGATCTTTTTGTCAAGCTCAACAAGCATTTGATCAACAAGTGCTTTGTTAACAGGCTCTTGGGTTTGATCGTTGCCAACGAGGTTTTCGATGAAGGCGGCGACACCTTTCTTTGCGACATCATAGCCTTCTTCGCTAGGCTCAATACGCGTTTGCGCCATTATCTCGTCAAGTAAGCCACCTTCCTTGACTTCAGGAGACTCTACGACTGATTCACTTGTAGACATGTTTCTATTTCCTAAGGCTTAAGTTACTACTGGTTTGAATCAATTACTCTTTCGGAGCGTCATCATCGCTACTGACAATACTTAGCTCAGCAAGCAACTTCTCACGAGACTCTTCAGAGTTAAGCAGCTCCTGTAAGCGATCACGGAATGCTGGAATATTGCCAAGAGGACCTTTTAATGCAACCAAGGCTTCACGAAGCTCTATTAGTTTTTTGAGCTCGGGAACTTGAGCTGCAACAGAGTCAGGCGCAAAATCATTCATTGATTTAAAAGACAGCTCAACAGGCAGTTCAGCGTCTTTATCATCAGTAAGTTGATTTTTTACAGTGGTGGAAAGATGTAAATTACTTTCACGCATTACGTCTTCAAAATTGTTTTTGTCGACTGACACTGTCGCACGCTCTTCAACCGGCGTATCTTCAGTGTGACCTTTAAAATCACCAACAACCAAGGTTTTAAGTGGCAGCTCTACTTCCGCTTGCTGGTCACCCGTTGCAGGTACGTACTTGATATTTATGCGCTCTTTTGGCGCAACGCTTCCTTCTTTGGACACTTTGAACCCTCGATACCTTCACCAAAATGGCAGCACAGCCAGGAATGATCCTGCCACGCTGGACTGCGTTAACATCTTACAAACATCAATGACCTGTTGTGCTGCAATCACTGACGGTGCGCCAGCATACATAACGAAAAATTAGACATTAATTAAAAATGCATAATTTTGGAGTAATGCCTCATTTTTATTTTTTATGATCAAAAAAACACGCAACGCTGACACCTTGACACTGTCATGACAATTTATATGTAAACATCATGTTAGCG
>NZ_MUFG01000036.1:0-21166 GCF_001996065.1 Salinivibrio sp. MA351
GCATAATAGGAGATATATAATATGAACTCACAACACTCTAAGTTCTCACATCCCAAAATTTCTAAAGAAATAAAAGATAGCGTGCAAAGTCAGCTTCTTGAGGATATCTCTATTTATGATAATGGTGGTATATATGAGCGTCTTGAAGGAGAGTTCAAAAAGAAGTTTAACGTAGAGAATGCCATTGCAGTTAATTCTGGGACAACTGCTTTATTCTCCATGTTTTACGGTGCCGGAATTGCCCATGGGGATGAGGTTATTGTTCCGAGTTATACTTTTTTTGCAACCTGTGCACCTCTTCATCAGCTTGGGGCAGAGCTGAAATTCGCCGATTGCGGAGATAATGGTAATATTGATCCTAAGGCCGTTGAGGCCTTAATCACCAGCAAAACAAAGGCTGTAGTGGTGACCCACATGTGGGGTATTCCATGTGATATGGATGAGCTCATTAATATTTGTAAACGCCATAACCTGCTGCTCCTTGAGGACAGTTCACATGCCCACGGTGCAACCTGGGATGGTAAAATGATTGGTAGCTTCAGCGATGGCTCGGCATGGAGTTTTCAGGGTAAAAAGATCCTCACTTCAGGAGAAGGTGGCTTCTTTGCGACCAAACACCGTAGAGTGTATGAAAGGGCCGTCTTGGTTGGGCATTTCAATAAACGTGCAAAAAAAGAAGTACATGACGAAGATTTAAAGGATTTTGCAATTACCGGTACCGGCCTGAATTTGCGTATGCATCCTCTGGGTGCTGCTGTTGTTATGCCGCAAATGGCTCATTTTGAGCAAATGATGGAAGAAAAACGAGAAACGGCATTGTTGATGAAAAAAGGCATTGAAGCAATCGAGGGTTTGAAGGTCGCACGTATTCCTGACAAGGCCAACCCAGCATGGTATGCATTGCCAGTCATGTTTGATGAGACTAAATTTACTGTTGACCTCCACGGGTTTGTCAATAAATTGAATGAACTGGGTGCTGTAGAAGCCGATATTCCGGGATCGACCTGTCCAATTAATGGCTATTTCTTATTCCACTCTCCGCATAAAATATCGCAAGACTATTTCGAGAAGGTGCGGGTTGAAAAACATGATTTTGAGAATGCTATTAAATTCCATAATAGTATGTTTAAATTAGACGTTTGGTATGGTGAAGAACGCTATGGTTTTATTGATAACTATTTATCCATTATTAATTCTGTCGCGGAGTTATATAGAAAATGATTGAGCGTTTAGTTCCCCATGACATATTGGATTCTCTGGATAAATATGATCGAATCGTTGTCGGCGGTATCATTAGCGTCGCTGGACATGACGATAGAGTGCTTTTTTTGAAACGCTCTAAGCATGAATTTATGCCTGACGCTTGGGAAATACCTTCAGGTGGTATTGAAGAGGGCGAGTCCATGCTGAAAGCGCTTAAGCGCGAAATTAAAGAAGAGACTAATCTAGAGGTTTTTGATGTTGGGGGTTTTGTAAGTGCCGTTGATTATCTTGCAAAGGATAATAAATGCTTGCAACTAAATTTTAATGTATGCTGTCGTGGGGATGTACAGCTAAGTAATGAGCATTCAGAATTTATATTCTCAAAGATAGACTCTTTCGTAAATAATCTTGACGACTTTATGCTTAGAGTAATCAAGCCTGGTTGACTTTGTCGGCTGGGTCATGGTATGTGGCCCAGCCTCTTTGGAGCGAATATGTTAGATATTGCTTTAGAAGCCATAAAAATGGTACGACCTTACACGGTTAAAGCATTTGAAAGTGCTAAATCTTTTGACATTAAAGCCGATAAATCATTGGTGACCCAAACCGATCTGTTTGTGGAAAGAGAAATTCGACAGTTTCTCATGTCTAAAAATCCAGGCATAAAGATAATGGGTGAGGAATTTGGCTCAAAAAGTCATGAGCGTTTTACAACAGGTTGGGTTATTGATCCAATTGATGGGACAAGAGCATTTCTTTATGGCGTTCCCCTTTTTAGTACTCTCATTTCTTATGTGGAAAACAACGAACCAATCATAGGCGTGATTTCATTTCCGGCATTGAACCAGATAATTTATGCATCAAAAAATGGCGGTTGCTGGTTACAAAATGGAGATGAAAAGCCGGTCAGGGTATGCGCTGTGCCGGCTAAAAAGATCAATCTAGCGAATGCCGTAGTCTCAGTCTCAGGTATTCACAGTACGACATTTGACAGCCGAGAGGGCACAAAAGCATATCATTTATCTAAGGTGGTTAATTCAGCAAGAGATACTGTGTTTATCAATGACTGTTATCAGCATGTTATGGTTGCTATGGGCCGTATTGACGCGGCTATTGATACTCTTATGAAGCCCTGGGATATCGCGGCATTAATACCCTGCATGAGAGAGGCGGGTGTAGCCTGTGCCAATATAAATGATATCGATACTAACTTATTATACGGTGGTAGCCTGCTCACGGCCTCATCACAGTCGCTTATGGATGAGTTGGTTGTTCATCTAAACGGGTAGAAAAAACGTAAAGGCCAAAAAACCTAAGCAATATTCATATGGAAGACAACGCCGAGTTTATGTGTAACTTTCCGACGAACGTTTTTTCACTTAGTGGGATGAATAACGCCGAACTTGCCAATATAGTCTCTTTTTTACTTATATTATTATCCCCGCTGATCTTACTGCTATATCTGAACCCATCACTGGCGTTGTTGATCAAATCATCCACCTAACGCACTGATCCCATTAGGATTACTTCCATTAATCAACTCGGCAACTAACAGGCATATCGAGTTGATTGACTTTGTTCATCACTTTCATGTTGGCCAATGCTTCGCCAGCTTGTGCATTGTAATTACGCAGAGTCAGCTGAGGGATGAGTAACTTTTTGTATCGAGATATCCCTGTTTCCGACAGAGAGCGTTGGTGATAACCCGCTTCTCGTTTCCAGTCTTCCAAGTCACCGGATTTCAAGGATTCGACGGCTGCATTGCAAGGACGGCCGTCCTCCCAGTAACCCGCATTGCTGCGCGGTGGAATGGTCGGTTTAATGCCTTTTCTTCTGTGGCCTACCTTGACGCTTTGATGGTCTGATCACTGCGAGAGTGATAAGTTTCATCATTTAGGAAAAAGCGCCGCAGTTGTGCGGCGCTTTGGAGAGAGCATGTTTAGGTTAACGCGCTGCGCTGTTAGCCTTGGTGGCGAGAGGCGAGGACTTCGGTCACTTGATGGAGGCTAAGCTCTTGGTCTTGCAGTAATACCAATAGGTGATAAAGCAAGTCGGCACTTTCGTTTAATAGCTCGGCCTTATCGCCTGCCGTGGCAGCGAGGGCGACTTCGACCCCTTCTTCTCCCACTTTTTGCGCGATACGCTTGGTGCCTTTGGCAAATAAGCTCGCGGTGTAAGAGTCATCAGGCGCGGCGTCTTTGCGGTTGGCAAGCACTTGCTCAAGGCTCGACAAAAAGCCGGGACCCGTGTGTGGCGGTTTATTATCACTGTCAAAGCAGGTGGTCGTGCCGAGGTGACAGGTGGGCCCATGCGGCGTCGCCGTGACCAATAAGGTATCTTGATCGCAATCGAGTGCAATGTGTTCCAGGCTCAACACATGACCGGAGCTTTCGCCTTTTACCCAAAGACGCGACTTGCTGCGCGACCAAAAGGTGACGCGACCGGTTTCGAGCGTCGCGTTCAGTGCATCGGCATTCATGTAGCCCAGCATCAATACTTGGCCGCTATCACTGTGTTGGATAATCGCAGGCACCAAGCCGGCGTTTTTCTCCCAATCGATACGTTCTACCCACGCTGCCGTCATACTCTTACCTCGATCCCTTGTTGTTTTAATGTTTGTTTTAATTCGCTTATCGCGATGATTTGCTTGTGAAACACCGAAGCGGCCAGCGCGCCATCGACATTCGCTTGTAAAAAGGCGTCGGCGAAGTGCGACATTTCACCAGCACCGCCGGAGGCAATCAGGGGCACCTGACAGCGCTCTCTCACCATTTTTAGTTGGGTTAAGTCATAGCCTTGGCGCACGCCATCGCGGTTCATCATATTGAGTACGATTTCGCCTGCGCCCCGTTGCTGGACCTCTTCAACCCACGCGGCGGTTTGCCATGGCGTGGCCTGAGTGCGGCTTTCATCGCCGGTAAATTGATAGACCTGATAGTGTCCGGTGGCTTCATCGAAGAAGGAATCAATCCCAACCACCACGCACTGCACGCCAAACTTATTGGCCAGCCGCGTGATCAAACTTGGGTCGGCCAAGGCGGGTGAGTTAATCGATATTTTATCCGCGCCGAATTCCAAGATTTGTTGGGCATCGGCTTCGGATTTAATTCCACCGGCGACGCAAAAGGGGATATCAATTACTTCCGCGACGCGACTGACCCAGCTTTTATCGACCACCCGGCTGTCACTGGAGGCGGTGATGTCATAAAACACCAACTCATCAGCGCCTTCTTCGGCGTAACGCTTGGCGAGTGGGACGATATCGCCGATGATTTCGTGATTACGAAATTGCACGCCTTTAACCACTTGTCCGTCGCGGACGTCCAAACAAGGAATTATCCGTTTTGCCAGCATGCGATCGCCTCCTCTGCGCTAAAGTTGCCTTCCAGTAGGGCGCGGCCGACGATCACGCCTGCGACGCCGGTATTGCGCAAGGCGCGAATGTCTTCGAGACTGCCAATGCCGCCTGATGATTGAAACGCAATGCTCGGATAGCGCTGACACAAGTCGCGGTAAAGCGCCACATTGCTGCCTTGCAAGGTGCCATCGCGGGAGATATCGGTGCACAGCACATGCTCTAGCCCGACGGACAAATAATCGTCGAGTAGCGCTTCAATGGTGACGCCGGAGTCTTGTTGCCAGCCGGACACCGCCACGCGTCGCGTCCCGTCACTGTCAATGTGAATGTCGAGTGCCAATACAATCCGGTCAGGGCCGTAGGTTTGCATCCAGCCTTTGACCAAATCGGGGGATTTGACCGCGGTGGAGCCGATCACTACGCGCTGCGCGCCGGTGTTTAGCAGCTCAATCACGTCCATTTCGGTGCGCACGCCGCCGCCGATTTGGATATTGGCGGGCGTTGATTGCAAAATCTCGGTGATTAAATCGACCTGACGCGCGGTCGGATCTTTGGCACCGGTTAAATCCACGAGGTGCAACCAATCCGCGCCCGCTTGATGGTAACGTGCGAACTGCTCACGCGGGTCAAAACCGTAGTCGGTTTTTTGCTGATAATCCCCTTGATAAAGGCGCACCACTTGGCCATCTATCAAATCGAGTGCTGGTATAATCATCCTTGCTTACATCTCCAAAAAATTCTGAATCAAACGCGCGCCCACTTTGCCCGAGCGCTCAGGGTGAAACTGAACCCCGTAGTAGTTGCCTTGATTGATTGCTGCGCTGAACGCATGACCATAGTGACATTGTGCCAGGGTATAGTCACCGACCGGCATCGCGTAACTGTGGACAAAATAGAAGTAGCTGCCCGCGACAATGCCGTCGAATAAGGGATGGTCATTGACGGTGGCGACCCGATTCCAACCCATATGAGGTAAAGGCTGGCCATCGGTATCCATTAGCTTGGTCGGCGCGGGGATGTGGCCAAGGCACTCAACCGGGCTATCGCCTTCATCGGAGCGCGTGCCTAGCATTTGCATACCAAGACAAATTCCCAGTAGCGGTTGCTCAACCTGTTTAACTAAATCTACTAAGCCGCGCTCGGTGAGGTTTTTCATCGCTTCGCTGGCTGTGCCGACGCCGGGCAAAAAAAGCTTGTCTGCCCCCAGCACTACGTCGGGATCGCGGCTCAATGTGGCTTGATACCCCAGGCGTTCGACAGCAAAGCGTACCGAGGAGACATTGGCGCAGCCGGTATCGATAATGACGGTGTGTTTGCTCATTATAAGACTCCTTTACTGCTTGGCAGAGCATCGCCTTCTACCTTGATGGCTTGACGCAAGGTGCGGCCAAAGGCTTTAAATAAGCTTTCTACCAAGTGATGGGTGTTTTCGCCATCGACGGTCAGGTGAAGGGTACAGGCCAAAGTATCGGTCAATGAGCGGAAAAAATGCCCGACCATTTCGGTCGACATATCGCCCACTTGTGGCTGCGGGAAGCTGGCCTCAAATTTAAGAAACGGACGTCCGGATAAATCCAACGCACATTGCGCCAAGCATTCATCCATCGGCAGGCTAAACCCAAAACGGCCAATACCGCGCTTATCGCCCAGCGCCCGTTTAAGCGCGTCGCCCAAGGCGAGGGCGGTGTCTTCAATGGTGTGGTGGTCATCGATGTGCAAATCGCCTTTAACGCCAACGCTCAGCTGAAAACCGCCGTGGGTGGCGATTTGATCCAACATGTGGTCAAAAAAGCCCAGTCCGGTTTCAATGCGGCTGCCACCACTTTTATCCAGGTTAACATCCACTTGAATGTCGGTTTCTTTGGTGGTGCGAGTCACCGATGCGATGCGCGGCTGCAAGGTCAGACGCTCGACAATCTGTGGCCAGCCCATCACGTCGCGTTGGTACTTGATCCCTTGTAGCGCCATATTGTTGGCTAAGGTGATATCGGTGTCGCGATCGCCAATCACTGCCGAATGGGCGAAATCAATCCGGCCTTGTTGCAGATAGTCTTTTACCAAGCCTAATTTAGGCTTGCGGCAGCTACAGTCGTCGCTATCAAAGTGCGGGCAAATCAGCACGTCTTCAAAATGGATCCCTTGTGAGCGAAATAGCGCCATCATCATGTTGTGTGGTGCATCAAAGTCCGCTTGCGGGAAGCTATCGGTCCCTAAACCATCTTGATTGCTCACCATCACCAAGGTGTAGCCCGCCGCTTGTAGGCTAAGTAGTGCGGGGATCACGTCCGACTCAAAGGTCAATTTATCCAGACGATCCACTTGGTAGTCTTCAGGCGGCTCCACAATCAAGGTGCCATCACGGTCAATAAATAAAATCTTGTCTTTCACAGTGGTTGTCCTTATTCACTGAGCTGCTGGCGGATAAAAGCCAACACTTTTTCACATTCGTCACGGTTGCCAATACTGATGCGTAAGCTGTTCTCGATCGCGGTACGGCGCACAATAATCCCCGCATTACCCAAGTGCTCGAACACCGCATCGGTGTCGTCCAGGCTTATCAGCAGGTAGTTACCAAAGCCTGGATGCACCTTGATGCCGGGCAGCATACTGAGGCCGGCTTGCAAATAGGCACGGTTGGCGGTTAAGTCCAAAACCTGATACTTCATCCGCGCCAAGCCCGCTTCGGAGAGCGCTTGCTCGGCAATATCTGACACGGGCACCGGCACCGGATACGGCGGGATCACCTTGAGCATCAAGTTAATAATAGCGGGATTGGCGAGGGTAAAGCCGCAACGCAGTCCCGCCAGAGCGAACGCTTTTGATAGCGTGCGCAAAATGGCCAGATTCTCAAAGCGCGCGAGTAAATCGGTGCAGGTCGCTTCTGGACTAAATTCGATATAGGCTTCATCCAACACCACAATCGCGCGACCTTGGGTGCGGGTGAGTAGCGCTTCTATGTCGTCGCGGTTAATTAAATTACCGGTCGGATTATTAGGACTACATACGAAGATAAGCTTGATGTTGGCATCTGCCTCCAAGGCGGAATCAATTCCTGCCATGTCCAGCTGCCAGTCGGCGGTGAGCGGCACTTGGGTGGTGGCGATCCCTTGGTTTTCGGCACTGACCGCATACATGCCATAGGTGGGTGGGCAAATCAGTACGCTATCTTGGTTTGGCTCGCAAAACGCGCGCAGCAATAAATCAATCCCTTCATCGGCGCCACGAGTGGTAATCACTTGGCCCGTGTCTACCCCCGCATAGTTGGCATAGGCGTTAATCAGTGATGCAGGTTGACAGCTGGAATAGCGATTGAGCCCTTGGCCGCTCAGGGTATAAGCATTGTCAAAGGGTGACTCGTTGGCATTGAGCCACACATCCCCGCTACCACCGATACGGCGGGCTGACTGATAGGGCGTGAGCGCTTGTACTTGCTCACGGGCGAGTTTATCGATGCTCATACTAACGGGTCCTCTGAGGCTTGGGCTTGTTGTAGCTTATTTAGACGAATATCGACCGCTTGGCGATGCGCATCCAAGCCCTCGGCTTCTGCGATTCGCATCACGGTCGGGCCCAGTGCTTGTAAGCCGCTTTCGCTGACCTGTTGCACTGTCATCCGCTTATTGAAGTCGGCCAATCCTAAACTGCTGTAGGTACGGGTATAACCGTAAGTCGGCAACACATGGTTGGTGCCTGAGGCGTAATCACCCACGGATTCGGGCGAATAGGCGCCCAAGAAAATCGAGCCAGCGTTATCCAACAGCGGCAACAAATCTCGAGGCTGCTGAGTCTGCACAATCAAGTGCTCTGGTCCGTAGCGGTTAGAAATCGACACGCATTGGGTGAGAGTATCGGCAATAATAATCACACTGCTGCCCAGCGCTTGCTTGGCAATTTCTGCACGACTGAGCGTGGTTAATTGCTGCTGCACCGCATCGGCGACTTTTTCTGCCATCTCTGGGGCTGGGGTCACTAGCACTACTTGCGAATCGGGGCCGTGCTCCGCTTGGCTGAGTAAATCCGCGGCAACAAAGTCGGGATCCGCGCCGGCATCAGCAATCACCAAGACTTCAGAGGGGCCGGCAGGCATGTCCATCGCTGCGCCATTGGCAGCAAGGCTCACCTGACGTTTGGCTTCGGTGACATAGGCATTGCCCGGACCAAAAATCTTATCCACCTTGGTCACACTTTGGGTGCCAAAGGCCATCGCCGCCACCGCTTGTGCGCCACCCAGGGTATAAATTTCATCAATCTCACACAGTTTGGCACAGTATAAGATTTCATCGGCCACTGGCGGTGGGGTACACAGCACCACTTTGCGGCAGCCAGCAATTTGCGCCGGCACGCCCAGCATCAACACTGTAGACGGCAAGGGCGCGCTACCGCCAGGAATATACAGCCCGACGCGGTTAATTGGGCGAGTGATGGATTCACATACCACCCCTGGCATGGTTTCGACTTTCAACGGCTGGGCTTTTTGTGCGCGGTGAAAGGTGCTGATGTTGTCGTAGGCTTGACGTAGGGCAAGTTTGATATCTTCCCCCAATCGCGCTTCGGCATCGGCCAAGATTGCTTTGTCGAGTTTGATGCTATCGAGGTCGACACCATCAAATTTTTTTGTCAGCGCCTTTAAACTTTCATCTCCGCGCTCTCGGACATCGGCGATAATCTCCGCGACGCTCGCTTGGGTTTGGGCACCGGTTGTGATCGCAGGGCGGCGCATCAAGCCCTCTTTTTGTGACTCTCCGAGTGATTTCCAGACTACTGTTCGCATGGTGACTTACTCCATCATCTTTTCAATCGGCAGGACCAAGATTGAGCTTGCGCCCAATTGTTTGAGCTTTTCCATGGTTTCCCAGAACAGATTTTCGGTACTGACAAGGTGCACCGCCACACGGCTTTTTTCGTGTGCGAGCGGCAAAATGGTCGGGTCTTCGGCACCGGGGAGTAGCTCAACAATTTTTTCTAGCGCCTCGCTCGGCGCGTGAAGCATGATGTATTTCGACTCTTTGGCTTGAATCACGCCTTGCATGCGAGTGAGCAAGCGTTCAATTAATGCGGTTTTCTCTTCGCTGAAGCTGCCTTCACGCTGAATTAACACTGCCTTGGAGCGAAAAATGACTTCGGCTTCTTTCAAGCCGTTGGCCTCTAAGGTGGCGCCCGTTGAGACCAAATCACAAATCGCATCGGCGAGCCCCGCACGTGGCGCCACTTCCACGGAGCCATTGAGCATACAAGTGCTGAAATTCACACCCTGCTTGTCCATGTAGGCTTTAAGAATATTGGGATAGGTGGTCGCAATCCGTTGCTCAGCGAGATCTTGTGGGCCGTTGTAATTTTGGTCTTTATCCAGCGCAATGGAAAGACGACAGCCACCAAAGTCGAGGCGACGAAGCAGCTGATACTGGCTCGGCTCACCCAACTTGATGCGCTCAAGGCGAACCTCTTCTAATTCGTTCTCACCAATCACACCTAAGTCAACCACGCCGTCCATGATAAGGCCAGGGATATCATCATCACGAACCAGTAGCAGATCGATGGGCATGTTTTCGGCGTGGACCACCAAGCGCTCGCCGGTGTAGTTAATTTTAACCCCGCAACGTTTGAGCAGCTCTTGGCACTCTTTGGCGAGACGGCCCTTTTTTTGGATGGCGATACGTAAGCGTTGTGTTTGCATGTGTGCTTCCTTGTCTAAAAATGAAAAGCTAAAAAAGAAAAAACCCTCGGAAGACGATGCTCCCGAGGGTCTGAATCTGTTAGCTTGCTAATGACCGACGGAAGCGCTTTTTACTCGTCTTCCAGTCGAAACCATTCCTCCCGAAAGACTAGTCAGGATGATGGTGGTGATGCATGGTCATTAGTGCTGAAATCATTGTTGGTCGTCCATTATCTAACGAAAGTACGCTCTGTGATAAAAATAAGCTCTATACCAAAAAGCTTAACTGTTTATGACCATATCAAAATCCGTTTGGATTGCAACCAGTCAAAGCGCGTTTTTTTCACGTGTCTTTATGCCAGGTCGTGCTAAGTAAGTGTCATGCTAAGTAATTGTCGCCATCGCCGTAAGCGTCGCTATCGCCATGAACAGCGAGAGCGTCGACACCGAGGCTAGACATAAATATCGAGTTCACCGTCTTTTTTAGGTGTTTTTTCCTCGTGCTCTTGGTGCGGTTGCTGAGCGTGATCATTGAGATCGTCTAGCCGCCGCTCTTTACGCGCATCAATGTGTTCCGATTTGCGGATCGCCCATACTTTCGTGGGCGGTGCATGCGGCGTGCGATACACAGGACTCAAATTGCCAAGCCAGTTCATGATGGTCCTCCTTTGGTCTTACTATTAGTATCGACCACGAAGCACCAAACTTGATGATTTTTTAACCAGGAGTTATTTAGAATGGCGAGGCTAGGGGGCTAGCAGCAACACTTTTTAAACTTACGCCCACTGCCACACGGGCAAGGGTCATTGCGGCCGGCTTTGACATGGCCGGGGAAAACACCATCGATATATCGCCATTGAGGCTGTCCATTGATTGTTTCTTGGATAAACCGAGACCGCTCATGTAAACACTGAGGCTCACCGTCGGCAATAAAGTGGGCTTTGAAGGTCACAAACCCAAGCTCACCATGGTTTAATACCTCGCTATCGAGCACCTCAAGTGATTGCCACTGATGATCGGTCATCATGGCAATATCATCCCGAAATGCCTCGGCGCCGCATTCGCGGTGATAGGTCGCGACAATAAAGTCTACCAAGCCTTTCGGATGTGCGCTGTAGCGAGCACGCATCAATTGCTCAGGGTGGGCAGCGTTGGCCGGATGTTGATGAACGGGCGCGCAGCATTCGGCGTAGGGTTTGTTACTACAACAAGGGCATAAATCAGTCTGCATAAAGATCTCTTAACGATAGGCTGAAAGGCTTAGTGATGGATAAAGTCGCGAGTTTGTAAGTCACAGCCTTGCGGGCCACACACTAATACCGACCCGTGTTGGTACCAATCGCCTAACACGATGCGTTGGTAATCGTGTCCTTGATCACACCATTGATGGACATGGGGGCGATGGGTATGGCCGTGAATCATGTTAACCACTCCTGCGTTATCTAACTGGCGCTGCACTTCTTGTGGCGTCACATCCATGATGGTGGATGACTTTTGCTGATTGGCACTGGCACTGCCCGCGCGCATTTTGGCCGCGATACGACGACGCAACGCTAAGGGTAAGCATAAAAACACGTGTTGTAGCCAGCGCTGGTGGACTTTGCGACGAAATGCTTGGTAGTCGGCATCCGCCAAACATAGGGTATCGCCATGGAGAATCAAGGTCGGCGTACCATATAAATCAATGCATGTGTGCTCATCCAACAAGGTGATGCCTGTTTCACGGGCGAAACGCTTTCCGATTAAAAAATCACGATTGCCATGAATAAAGTACACAGGTACACCTTGCTGTGTGAGGGTCGCAAAGGCGGTTTTGATTTGCTGATGAAAGGGGCTGTGATCATCATCGCCAATCCAAGCCTCAAACAAATCTCCCAGCACATAGAGTGCATCAGCGTGGACCGCTTCCTCGGCCATAAATCGCAAAAAGCAATCAGTGATATCTTGCCGAGTAGGGCTGAGGTGTAAATCAGCAATAAAGAGGGTATGTGGCATGTATTGGCTTTTTATTGGCAAAACGAGCGGCTCACTCAAAAAGAAAGGGTAGCTTTAGCTACCCTTGTTGACGAGTGCGGCTTAGTCTTCGATAGTCACGCTATTGATTAATACTTCTTCAACAGGGACGTCTTGGTGTACATAACCCCAATTGCCGGTCGCAACGCCTTTGATCTTATAGACCACGTCCATGCCGTCGACGACTTCGGCAAACACACAGTAGCCCCAACCGTCTGGCGTCTTGGCTTTGTGATCCAGGAATAAGTTGTCATTCACGTTAATAAAGAATTGTGAACTGGCTGAATGCGGCTCCATGGTACGCGCCATGGATAAACGACCGGTAAGGTTACTTAAACCGTTATCCGCTTCGTTTTTGATCGGTGCACGCGTCGACTTTTCTTCCATGCCAGAGGCCATGCCACCGCCTTGGACCATAAAGCCGTCGATAACACGGTGGAACAGGGTTCCGTTATAAAAGCCGTCACGGCAATATTGTAAAAAGTTCTCGACCGTGGCCGGTGCTTCGTCTGCATACATGCGGAGTTTGATATCACCGAACGTGGTATGAAGAGTTACCATGATGTAATCCTGTCATTGGCTTGGCTAAAAAGGATCACAGATTTTAGCCTAACGAGCCGGGTGATCAAGCATGATCGCCCTGGATGTGGAATTAATCATCGCTAAGTGACCCCAAAGTACCGATTTACAGGGACGCTTTGTCATTTTAATTCCTCGAGATCACTTTTATTTCTCAAGATCACTTTTATTCATCGAGATCACTCTGACGATATAGGTTCAACATGCCCGAGCAACTTTTTGAGTAAATCAGCTAAGTTGGCTTGCTCACTAGTGGTGAGTCCAGCCAGGAGCTGATGCAAGTTATTGGTGTGATCGGTCACCGCCTTATCGATCAAATCCAGCCCTGCGTCGGTGAGTGAGACATAGACTCCACGGCGATCGTTGGGATCGGGGCTGCGTGCCACCAAGCCTTTGTGCTCCAACCGATCAATACGGTTAGTCATGGCGCCGGAGGTGAGCATCAAAGCATCCAGCAGCTGATTTGGGGTTAACGTGTAGGGTTTGCCCGCACGCCGTAACGAGGCCAGCACATCGAATTCCCCTGGGTTTAGATTGTATTGGCCGAAAACATGCTGCAGTTTGGGATTAATGTGGCCGTTGATACGTGCCAACCGGCCTGTAATCGCCATGGGGCTCGGATCAATATCAGGGCGTTCGCTGTGCCACTGGCTCAGAATGAGATCAACCTTGTCAGTTTGTGATGGAGTAACACCTTGTTCTTGGCTTTTTGAAGCAGCCGTGGTTACTGGGTGCGTGCGCGTTGAATTTTTTGTCATAATGGTTATCGATAAAGATTCTTTACCGAAAAATAAATGATCACCACGACCCAACTCAAGCACCGATTGGTCGGTTTTGGTTCAAATCGTGCTTTTTCTCTTAACTTGTGAACTCGGTCGTCGCGCTTTATCGGGCCAGACACCGGGTCGATGCTTGCGTCACGCTAGCAGAAAAGGTGTAATAGCAGCTTCACTTTACTCATTGTCATTACTGTAACGAGTCATCTAATTATTATGTCGATGCAAACCCCCCCGTTAAAGATCTACAACTCACTGACGCGAGAAAAAGCCGTCTTTCAGCCTATCACGCCAGGAAAAATTGGTATGTATGTGTGTGGGGTGACGATTTACGATCTTTGTCATATCGGACATGGGCGCACCTTCGTTTCGTTTGACATGATTTCTCGTTACCTGCGTTATCTGGGCTTTGATCTGACCTTCGTGCGCAACATTACGGACATTGATGACAAGATCATCAAGCGTGCCGCTGAAAATGGCGAGACCTGCGATGCGTTAACAGAACGTTTGATTGGTGAAATGCATCAAGATTTTGATGCCTTAAACATGGTGCGTCCTGATATCGAGCCGCGTGCGACCGATTATATTGACGAAATCATTACCTTGGTAGAAACGCTGATTGCGCGTGGTTTTGCCTATGTGGCCGATAACGGCGATGTAATGTTTGAAGTCGCTAAGTTTGATGAATACGGTAAGTTGTCTAAACAAGACTTGGATCAGCTCCAAGCTGGTGCCCGTGTGGATATTGAAACTGCGAAACGCAGCCCGCTGGATTTTGTGGTGTGGAAAATGTCGAAACCCGGCGAGCCGACGTGGGAATCCCCTTGGGGCCCGGGCCGTCCAGGTTGGCACATTGAATGCTCAGCGATGAACTCAGCGCTTCTGGGTAAGCACTTTGATATTCATGGCGGCGGCTCAGACTTACAGTTCCCGCATCATGAAAACGAAATTGCTCAGTCGTGCTGTGCCCATGACACCCCGTATGTGAATACGTGGATGCACAGCGGCATGGTGATGGTCGATCGTGAGAAGATGTCTAAGTCACTTGGAAACTTCTTTACCATCCGTGACGTGCTGGTGCACTACGATGCAGAGACCGTGCGTTATTTCTTGCTGTCAGGCCATTATCGTAGCCAGCTTAATTACAGCGACGAAAATCTTAACCAAGCCCGCTCAGCATTAGAGCGCCTTTATACCGCATTGCGTGGTTTAGACACTCAGGCAACCCCGGCAGGTGGCGACCAATACGTGGCGCGTTTTGAAGCGGCAATGAATGACGACTTCAATACGCCAGAAGCCTATTCAGTGTTGTTTGATATGGCCCGTGAGATTAACCGCCTCCGTGCTGACGATATGGCCGCCGCGTCTGCGCTGGGCGCGCAAATGCGCAAATTGGCGTCTATTCTTGGTTTGCTCGAGCAAGACGCCGATAACTTCTTGCAAGGTGATGCTGGCGCTGATGATGAAGTTGCTGACATTGAAGCCTTAATTCAAACACGTAATGATGCCCGTAAAGCCAAAGACTTCGCGGCAGCCGATGCGGCGCGCGATGCACTGACCGCGATGGGCATTGTGTTGGAAGATGGCCCACAAGGCACCACCTGGCGCCGTAAGTAAGCCATTCGCAATGATTAAAACCATAAACAAGGAGCCTAAGTAGGCTCCTTTTCTTTTTTGTAAAACTCAATTATAACTAAAGTTGTTTATAGATAACTTTATCTAAATACCTCGCCCATTTTTCAATTTTACGCAGAAATTACGCTTTTCAATAAAACTCACCTAGAAACTTTACGTATGTGCGCTATATCGTTTGAGCGTTCAACAACAGGAGTCTGAAATGAGTTGGTTCTTACTTTTAGTGTCATTTTTGTTAATTGCATATCTTTCTGCCGCTATCATTGTGCCAGAAAAATTTTAGGGGTATTGAAATGTCTGAGGTCATACTTATATGCGCAATCGCATTGTTCTTAGGTTATTTTGTTGGGAAATACATGATCGGCGTGTTTTCAGACCAAAAACACTGGTCAGATAAAGTATTCTCGCCACTTGAAAATGTACTTATAAAATTAATCGGTATTAAAGCATCATCACTAAGTAACTGGAAAGGTTATGTGGTTGCATTTATTGTCAGTAATTTTGCAATAGGTGTTACCGCATATCTTCTCTTTTATTTTCAGCATGTGCTTCCTATGAATCCTGATAATATTGGACCGCTTTCATGGGATCTTGCTTTGCATACAATGGTATCGTTTCTAACCAATACCAATCAGCAGCATTATTCCGGACAAGCGCAACTGTCCTATCTTTCTCAAGGGTTTACGATTGTGACTTTGCAATTTGTAACGCCAGCGATGGGGATTGCGCTGTGTGTTGCGATTCTAAGAGCAATGAAAGGTGGCCTTAATCATGATGCTGAAGAGGGAAGCGAAAGAACACTGGGTAACTTCTACGTAGATACGTTAAAAGCGTTAACACGTGTTCTTATTCCACTCGCGCTGCTGTCTTCTATTTCATTGACATCACAAGGAGTTCCTAGCACATTTTCTGGTGCACAAGTCAGCGATGTCGTTGATAAAAGTACAGCAGTAACCGAGCAGGTCATTCCCGTGGGTCCCGTTTCGGCAATGGTTGCGATCAAACAGCTAGGTACAAACGGTGGCGGTTGGTTTGGACCTAATAGTACTAATCCTCTTGAAAACCCGACACCTGTTAGTAATGTCATCGAAACTATCTCATTAGTTCTTATTCCGATTGCGATTGTTTTTATGGCTGGTGGGATATTAAAAGATAAAAGATTTACCTATTTTACTTTAGCGATAATGGGTTTGATGAGTGTCTTACTGATATCGGCAAGTGTTTACAGTGAGAGATTACCAAATGTCTCCGTGGCTCAAGCAGGTATTGAGGGGCCGAATATGGAAGGCAAAGAAGTCCGATTTGGTACTGATGTCTCAGCACTGTGGGCGACATTAACCACTCAAACCTCAAATGGTTCAGTCAATGCAATGCATGATTCGTTGAATCCAATCGCTGGCTTTACTACCCGTACAGGTATGCTCATCGGTTCGGTTTGGGGAGGCATTGGTGGCGGTTTAGTCAACTTTCTTGTCTACCTATGGATCGGTGTATTTATTGCTGGATTATTAATTGGTCGTACGCCCGAATTTTTGGGTAAAAAAATAGAAACAAAAGAAGTAACACTTTTGTCTCTTTTAATTATTACACCTACTGTAATTGTATTAGGACTAACCGCATTAACGGTTGCATTCCCCTCTATTGCTGGTACGACAAACCCGGGGTTTCATGCAATATCGCAAGTGTTTTATGAATACACTTCAGCTTTTGCAAACAATGGATCTGGTTTTGAAGGGTTGAATGATGACTCTATCTGGTGGAATGTTACATGTGTTATTGCATTAATAGCAGGTCGATATATTCCGTTCATTTTACCTATGATGATTGCAGGATCGTTAGCGAAGAAAAAAATGAGTCCGAAGTCAAGCGGTACGTTGAATATTTATTCACCCGTATTTGCAGTAACAGTGTTTGCTGTCATTGTAATCATCAATGTACTTTCATTTCTTCCTGCAGCGGTCATTGGTCCTGTCGGTGAAGCAATGAGTTTAGGGCTTGCGAACTGAGGTAATTAATATGACAACTAAAAATAGTGCAAGTATAGATTTTTCAGGTTTTAAATCAGCCTTTTGGCAAGCTGTGTTAAACCTAAACCCCGTTAAAATGCTAAAAAGTCCGGTGATGTTTGTCGTTTGGGTTGGTGCAATAATTAACATTGGGGCATTTTTATACCAAGTTAATATGGAGCAGCCTTATGCGTTGACCTTATTAGCAAGCATCATATTGGTATTTACTGTTTGGTTTTCGAACTTTTCTGAATCGGTTGCCGAAGAAAAGAGTCGAGGACAAGCTGCGAGCTTAAAAAATGCAAAGAAAGAGCTTAGAGCTTGTCGCTTAAATGGTAAAAATGAATTTTGGATGGATGCGGATAAGCTTCTAAAAGGCGATAAAGTTATTGTCAGACAAGGAGAGTATATTCCCGCAGATGGCGAAATCCTTTCAGGTGTTGCAACGGTCAATGAATCGGCTGTAACCGGGGAGTCTGCAGCAGTACTTCGTGAAGCGGGTGGTGATCACTCTAGCTTAATTGGTGGCACGAAGATCTTAACTGGAGAGGTGATTCTTGAAGTTGCTAACAACCCAGGAGAAAGCTTTCTTGATAGAATGATTGGCTTGGTAGAGGGGGCATCGCGCAAGAAGACACCAAATGAAACGGCGTTAACTGTCTTTCTCTCTGCCTTAACAATCGTGTTCCTATTTGTTGTTATTTCTCTTCCTATTAGTGCTATCTACATGGGAGGTGAACTAAATTATACGATGCTTATTGCGTTGCTGGTTTGTCTCATTCCTACCACTATTGGAGGACTGCTACCGGCTATAGGTATTGCGGGAATGAATCGCTCATTAGCGCACAATATCGTCGCTAAATCGGGAAAAGCTGTTGAAATTGCAGGTGATATTGACACGCTTTTACTTGATAAAACAGGTACGATCACCTATGGCGATAGACAAGCCACAGAGTTTGTTTGTGCGAATAATATTACCGAAGAAAAGTTAGTATTAGCGGCCGCAGTGTCATCGCTTTTTGATGCAACACCTGAAGGTAAATCAATCATAACACTAGCGAAAAACAACGGCTATGAGATCCCTGAACTAGATGATCAATCTGAGTATATCCCGTTTACACCTAAAACACGTATATCTGGATTAAATCATCACGAAGGCACTCAGTATGTTAAAGGCGCGTCAGACGCGATAAAGGCATGGAGTCACGAAAAAAATCTTGCCTGGCCGCAAGGCATTGATATTATTGTTGATTCAATTGCGAAAAAAGGTGGTACTCCACTTGTCGTTGCAACGAGTGAGGAAGTGCTTGGAGTTATCGCCTTAACTGATGTTGTCAAGCCAGGTGTGGCGGAAAGGTTTAGCGCGCTGAGAGATATGGGAATAAAAACGATCATGGTAACAGGGGATAATCCTGTTACAGCAGGCGTTATTGCGGCAAAAGCGGGCGTTGATGATTTTATTTCAGAAGCTAAACCAGAAGATAAACTTCGTGTTATTCAAACAGAGCAGAAGAAAGGGCGACTGATTGCCATGGTTGGTGATGGGACGAATGATGCTCCCGCTTTGGCACAAGCAGATATAGGCCTAGCGATGAACTCAGGCACTCAAGCAGCAAAAGAAGCTGGAAATATGGTCGATCTTGACTCTGATCCGACAAAACTACTAGCAGTTGTTGAAATAGGTAAACAGCTTCTTATTACTCGTGGTGCATTGACAACATTTTCGTTGTCCAATGACATTGCTAAATACTTTGCGATTATCCCAGCGATTTTTGTAGGCGCAATTCCATCGATTGGCGTGTTGAACTTTATGGATCTTCATAGTCCCACGACAGCCGTACTCTCTGCTCTTATCTTTAATGCGCTTATTATTCCAGCATTGATCCCCTTAGCCATAAAAGGTGTTGGATTTAAAAATAAGAACTCCGAATCGTTATTGAAAACCAATATGCTTTACTATGGCCTTGGAGGCGTGATTCTTCCATTTGTCGCCATAAAATTTATCGATATATGCTTGGCAGCTTTTTATTGAGGTGAATGATGACAACACATACGCAATTAAATAATGTTCAAAAAGCGTCTAGCGAAGACACTAATTACTCGGTGATGAATGCATTATCCGTGTCAGTACGATTTACAATGGTTGTTTTTTTACTTTGTGGAGGCGTTTACACAAGTATCGCCACCGGGCTAGGTAGTATTCTTTTTCCTCATCAAGCATCAGGAAGCCTGCTTACCGTAGGAAGTAAAACAGTCGGCTCTGAATTGGTATCGCAGAAGTTTGAAAGTAGTCAGTACTTCCATTCCAGACCCAGTGCGGCAGGTTATGATCCAAGGGGAACCGTCGGTAGTAATCTCGCACCAGATAATCCTGAATTGAAAACGAGAGTAGCGTCACAAGTTGATATTATTACTCAAGAGTATAATATTGACAGTACAGTGATTCCTGTCGATATGGTAACCACATCAGGTTCTGGCCTTGATCCCCATATTAGCCCAGAAGCTGCTTATATTCAGGCAAAACGCATTGCGATGGAGCGGAATATCGAACTAGATCGAGTTAAACGGCTTATCACTACGATGACGGAACAGCCCCAATGGGGAGTGTTTGGTCAAGAGAGAGTAAATGTACTTTTACTAAATATAGAGCTCGATAAAATAGATAATTAAAATCGTATGTCTAAGGCCAGGTTGAACCTGGCCTTTTAATAGGCTGATATTATGAACGATGATATAGAAAAGAAAAATAAAGTTTCAGCATATCTAGAAGTTGCCAATAAAGTAGAAAAAGGAAAGTTGATAATATTTATTGGTGCTGCGCCTGGTGTTGGTAAAACATATGCAATGCTTAATGCAGCAGCTGAATTAACTCAAACTGAAAAATATGTTCTGTTGGGTGTGATTGAAACACATGGAAGAAAAGACACTGAACATGTGGCTCAACCTTTGCCTCATTTACCTAAAAAGAAATTTTTATATAAAGAGACTCAGCTAGAAGAGTTTGATTTAGATGCTGCGATTAATGAACGACCAGATGTTATATTGGTTGATGAGCTGGCACATACAAATGCACCAGGGAGTCGTCACTCGAAACGATATGAAGACATCATGGAACTTCTTGAGCAAGGGATTGATGTATTTACAACCGTAAATGTTCAACACCTTGTAAGTTTTAATGATATTGTTAGGCGTATTACCGGCGTTAATGTTACAGAAACAGTACCTGATAGTATTTTAGATAAAGCGTATGATATACGATTTATAGATCTTCCTCCTGAAGCTTTAATTGATAGGATGAACCAAGGGAAAATATATCTTCCCGAGTATGCAAGATTAGCAAAAAACACATTTTTCTCAGTTTCAAACCTGATTGCACTTCGTGAATTAGCGATAAAAAGAGTTCTCAATAAAGTCGATGGAGAGCTTGTTAATAGTGCTAAGGCGAAAAGTGGTCAACTAAACATTGTAATCAATGATAAATTACTAGTTCTTATTGATAATAACAGAGATCATAGATACCTTGTTAGTTTAGGTAGAAAAATAGCAGAGAGACGGAAAATATCTTGGGTTGTCGTTTGGGTTGATACCGGTGATGTTCAGAATGATAAAAGTAGAAAAAATCTGAATGGCGCACTAGACTTAAATAAAGAGCTAGGCGGTGAAGTTGATATAATAAGAGGCGAGGATCCAATCACTTCGGTTGCGCCATATATAGCAGAAAACAGAATTAATACTGTTCTTCTTGGAGCAGGAAAAAGAAAGTGGTATCAACCATTTAAGAAGAAGATGTATCGTCGTCTTATAGACTCGGAGCTTGATATTGAAGTGTGCGTATATAACCCACCTAAAGGGTTAAAAAAGGATAAGCAAAACTTTAATATCAGCTCAGATTTTATAGGCGATAAAAAAGGTCATATCTTCGGTGTTGTTGGCGTTGTTTGTG
>NZ_MUFG01000037.1:0-16670 GCF_001996065.1 Salinivibrio sp. MA351
ATCCTTGCTGGATCGCTATCTCCATTGCATCCCTCACTCTTCCTCAATAAAAAACACCCATATACTTATCTTGACGTAAAGATTTCTAGTGATTATCTTTACATCAAGATAAATAATTAATCACAACTTAATCAGTTCAGCATGGTTTAACCACAAGCGTATGACAGCCACCCTTTTTACTGGTTATCGCGCGGCAAAAGGACACACAGGAGTCATAACATGGAGACTAACACAATGAATATAATCGTATTTGGTGCCACGGGCGATATTGGCAGTCGAATTGTGTCGGAAGCGTTGCAACGCGGCCATAAGGTCACGGCAGTGACACGTAACGAGGCAGCATTCAGCAAGCTACCCGACGCCGTAACGCCTGTCGCCGTCAATTTGAACGATGCGGACAAGGTGGCGTCGGTAATGGCTGGCCATGATCTTTCCATTACGGCGTTGCGCCCACCGGCGGGCGAAGAAGCGCAATTAACGGTGTTAACCCAAGCAGTCGTCCAAGGCGCAGCTCACCATCAAATGCGCGTTCTGATTGTCGGCGGTGCGGCTCGACTGATGATTCCAGGCACTGACGGTGAAACCGTGTTAAACTCAGAGGGCTTTCTCCCTGCCTCAGCGGTTGAGATTGCACGCGCGTGCCAAGTGCAATATGAGCAGTGCCTCGCCAGCCAAGACGTGATTTGGAGTTACCTATCGCCTGCCGCCATGATCGCACCTGGTACTCGCACCGGTCAGTACACATTGGGGACAGACACCTTAGTGACAGATAGCAACGGACAATCTCGCATTTCAATGGAAGACTTCGCGGTCGCCATGCTTGATGAAGCCGAAACCCCTAAGCATCTGCAACAAGCGTTTACCGTGGGTTACCAATAATCAAAGTAAGAGCCAGCGGCCGAGTGTAGGCGCTGGCTTTCACTTTCCGATATGTAGCGCTAATCAGCATCATTGCTGAGCCACTGCTGTTTTTGCGTCACCTTGTCACAAATGTATTCACCAATCGGCATTGCAGAGGTCGCTGCCGGCGATGGCGCATTACACACGTGTAAACTCCGCGCACTCTCAGCAAACAGAAAGTCATGGACCAAGGTGCCGTCATTTAACACAGCTTGAGCACGGATCCCCGCTGGATACGGAGTCAAATCCTTCGCTTTTATCGTTGGGCAATACTTGTTCACCTGCTTGACATAACCTGGCTTCCACCAAGAATTTTTCAGCTCAACCAAGCCGGCTTTTAGATTATTGATGGTGACTTTCCAAAAGCCCGCAAACGTTAGCATTTGCCAGGTATCTTCTAGACTGAGATTGACCTTGCCATAGCCTTCTCGCTTCCAGCCTTGCACCGCGTTAGGTCCCACCGTAATGGAGCCGTCTATCATCCGCGTGAGATGGACGCCTAAAAAAGGTAAGTCGGGATCGGGAATCGGATAGATAAGGTGATTCACAAAGCCTTGGTACTGGCTCGCAAGTTGATAGTACTCACCGCGGTAAGGGATAATTTGAAACGCGGTTGGGATCCCCATCATTTGGGTCATTCTATCTGCCATTAACCCACTGCATGTCACCACAAATTGGCATTGAATCGTCAGGCGCTCCCCGCTTGTTTGGCAATGCAGGGTCACTTGCTCAGCCGCTTCGCTGGCTCCAGTCACTTCTGTACTGAGTTGGGTGACACCACCGAGCGCTTCAAATTCACACATCATTTGCTCAGTCACCCGCCGATAGTCAACAATGCTGGTCGCGCGCACCGCAATGGCACCTAAACCTTTAACATTGGGCTCTTGCGAATGAAGCTCCGCCGCATCCAGCCAGCGCACGTCGATATCATTGGTTAAGCAACGTTCATAGAGCGCCTGCATCCGAGCCATCTCTTGCTCGTTGGTGGCGACCAATAACTTGCCGCAGTTTTCGACCGCAATATTGTGCTTGGCGCAAAACTCAATGGTCAGTGCCGCCCCTCGTTTACAGAAGTCGGCTTTTAAACTGCCTGGTGGATAATAGACACCCGCGTGGATCACGCCACTGTTATGCCCGGTTTGATGTTGGGCAACGCTTGCCTCTTTTTCCACCAGCAGCACAGAGCAGCCAGGATAACGCTGTTTTAACTGCCAAGCCGTGGACGCGCCAACAATACCACCACCGACAACTACATAATCATAAACAGATTTCATACATGCCTCATGACACTGGCAGCTGAGATTGTTGCAACTGATACTTGCGCCCACTGTATACAAACAGGCCAACAAACCCAACGACGCTCAACAAACGAAGCCATAGCGGAATATCGTGCCACACTAAAAAGGCACCAATCATTAATAAGCAAAGGCGGCTTAGCCAGTTAATCGACCCTTCAAGATATCCTTCAATCGCGCCAATTAAGGCATATGTGCCAATAATGGCAAAAAAGCCAACCTCTAACACCGAGGCGATATCCCAGCTAACCAGGCTGGTATAAGCAATCAGCAAAGGCACGAGATACAAGCCTTTGGCAATTTTCCACGCCATCAGCCCGGTGCGCATCGGTGGCGTTTTGGCAATGGTGGCCGCCGCGAATGCCGTCAAACAAAACGGCGGGGTCACGTTACTGTCTTGCGATAACCAAAAGATAATCAAGTGCGCAGCAAGCAGAGCCAAACTGACCGCCTCCAACCCTAAGCTTTGCTCTAACAAGGTTTCCATAAAGTCAGCTGGCACTAAAGCGACCATTTGCTTGGCGGTTTCCATGGTCATGGGCGCATTTAAAAGATCGAGTTTGTCTGGGGCTGCCAACATAAATATCGCCTTGGCTTGCTCGGGAAGCTGGCCTGATACTAAAAGCTCCAACAATTGGTTTTCAGCGATAAGCTTATACAGAGCAGGTGCCGACAAGGTGCCCAGTACGATATAGGCAGCGGTCACCGGTAACCCCATCCCTAACACTAACGAGGCGATAGCAATTAGCACCAGCATCATAAATAGATCACCGTTCGCCCAACCATCAATCATCAGCGAGAAAGTATTACCGATCCCCGTGGTGCTGATCACATTCACCACCAAACCAATGCCCACGAGCAGGATAGCGGTAGTGGCCATATTTTTTGCCCCTTGCGCCAGCGCCTCGATGATCGCTTTCGGCCCCATCCGGTGCTCTTTAGAAAACCAGGAAGCGAAAATGACAGAGATAATCGAAATACCCGCGGCATAGGTGGGCGTGAAGCCTTTAATCAACAAGGTGACAAGCACCGCAAGCGGGATCAGGTTATGCCAACCGCGGAGAAGCACCATCAATAAGGAGTCTTCAGTGGTAACAATCTTTTGCACGCCACTGCGCTTTGCTTCAATGCGCACAAAAAAGCCCACCGAAAGAAAGTAAATCAATGCCGGTACTAATGACACGGCAATAATGTCAACGTAAGGAATTTGGGTGTACGAGGCCATAATAAACGCCCCCGCCCCCATTACGGGTGGCATTAATTGCCCCCCAGTTGAAGCTGATGCCTCAACCCCAGCAGCAAAGCGCGACGGAAAACCGGCTTTTTGCATTAAAGGAATACTAATCACCCCGGTCGATACTGTATTCGCCACGCTCGAGCCTGACACCGACCCCATTAACCCAGAGCCAATTACCGCAATAAAGCCCGGCCCGCCAATAATCTTACCCGCGGCCGCACGTGCCACATTAATGATGTAATCCCCAACCCCAGAGCGAACAAGAAAGGCGCCAAATAAGATGAACATAAACACGAACGTCCAGCTAATCCGGGTAATCGCGCCAAACATCCCCTCCGAGGAGTAGTAACTGCGATATAACAGGGTTTCTAGACTCAGTCCGGGAAAGTGAAAAATCCCCGACGCCCACTCGCCCCACAGCACGACATAGCTCAAGCACACTAGGATCAAAATGGGAATAAACCACCCCATGGTACGACGAATCAGCTCCACCACAATCACAATGGCTAAGCTGGCGAATACCCAATCAGCAGTAACAAATTTTACCCCACGCGCGTATAACGCATCTTCGGCATAAGGGATATATAGCAGACAAGCCACTGCACCTAACGCGATAAAAATATCGACCGCCAGCGCTATTTTATTCCGCTTCAAAGAGATATGTGCCGGGTACCAAAGCGCACAAATCACCGCAAACCCCGCAAAGTGGGTCGCGGAAATCCATAACTCCGGAAGCGTTGATAAGGTGTTAAACCAAATGTGCAATACAGACAACACCACGCCCAGCACAGTGATGGTGGTGGTCACCCACGGAAAGTCATCGCGTGTGGGCAATTCAAATTTCTCCAACGCTGTTTCATCTGGCTCTTGCTCAACTGACTGATGCTTAACTGGCTCGCTCATCCCTTTACTCCAAGCAGTGTCTGCGTTTCCATGCAACCTTTGATCTCGATAAGCGCTCCGAGCCATCCCGGAGCGCTATTGCGTTATTCCATTACCAGTTCAGACGGAATGTCGATACCCACTTCTTGATAGTAGCGTGCTGCACCTGGATGGAGCGGCACAGGCAAACCGGCGATGGCTTTCTCAATAGCCATGGCTTTAGTGGCTTTATGAATGCCCTGAAGGAAAGACAGATTCTCATAAATAGCCTTGGTGAGCTGATACACATCCTCATCAGAGAGATCTTTGCGTACGGCCAAGAAGTTAGGTTGCGCAATGGTAGTGACCGGCTTATCTAGCTCAGGATAGGTGTTGGCAGGAATTTCGTACTTAGTCCAAAGGTTGTATTTACCGTTGGCCGCTTTGATTTGTTCGTCAGTAAAAGACAAGATGGAAATGTCATTTCCCAGTGCCGCGAACGCTTGGGTAACCGCACCAACCGGCACACCGGCTGGGGTGTTCATACCATCAATGGTGCCATTTTGTAGTGCACTGGCACTGCCGCCATAACCCATATACGCCAAATTAAAGGATTCCGGATCTACGCCTAGTCCTTTCATAATCTGACGACCTGAGTTCTCGGTCCCTGAGTTTTTCTTACCGATAGAAAACTTCTCACCCGCAAGGTTGTTTAAATCACTCACGGTGCCGGTTTCTGCCAGCTCGCTGCGCACAATAAAGTGCTCAACATTCTGCCAAAGCATAGACACAGAGCGCAGTTGATCTTGGCGGCCACTGTCTGCATACGGACCCTCGCCAGACCAGGCCCACGCACCATACAAGCCCTGTAAGATCGCAAATTGCGCTTCGTCTTCATTGAGCAGTTTCACGTTCTCACCTGAACCAGCAGAGCTGATTGCCGATAGCGAAAAATGATGCTTAGGCGCCAGCTTGACCTTACTCAGCGTCGCCAGCGCGACACCAACAGGATAGTAAGTGCCACCAGTAGAGGCCGTTGCGAGGATGTAACTTCGGTCTTCTGCGACCGCGGTCGAGGCGACGCTAAATGAGGCCACGGCAAACGTCAGTGCTTTAAATAGCTTATTGATTTTCATTGTTACTCTCCATGTAGGGCTGCGTTGTTGGTTTACACAAATTAAACGATTCGTTAACAGCAACACATGGATAGCAAAGAGAGTGCCAATGGTTAAACTATTGTTAATAATAGGATTGTTAGGAGAGCTCATCGATAATGAGCAAGATTTTTCTTATTTCCCGCTCAGCTAGTAAGCAAAATCTTGCTCACAGTGTCACCTCAATAAGCAGTTGACCGTCACAAAACGTAAACAAAGTGTGATCGCGGAGCGCTTGCTGGCGAAATAGTACTGAGCAAATTTTTGCCGACGCATCAGGTGTAATCTGCGCGGTTGAGTCCAAACTTCTTCATTTTTTGGTTCAAGGTACGGCGAGGCAAATCGAGCGCCAACATCACTTCATGAATACGCCCTTGATGTGCCACCAAGCATTCATGTAGTACCTTGCGTTCAAAGTTATGTAGCTGGATTAAAAGCGGAACATCCGATTGAACGGCTTCCATGGTCGATGAGGGGCGATTGGACAGTATTTCCATCACTGAAATACCATCATCCAAGGCAAACCGTACTGCGACGTTGCGCAGCTCACGAATATTACCCGGCCAGGAATAAGACAAAATGGCGTGCCGATCCGCCTCACTGGCAAGGCGTGTCTCCGGGTTGGTCTGACGGGTAAAGTGCTCAAACAAAATCAACGCATCATCTTCACGTTCTCTTAAGGGTGGAAGGTGGATTTGTGCCACATTCAAACGGTAGTACAAATCTTGCCGGAAGGTTTCATGGTCATTGAGGTCGGATTTAGCGGCCGCAATGACCCGCGTATCGATCGCTATCGACTGGTTTCCTCCCACTCTTTCAATGGTGTGCTCTTGAAGCGCGCGCAACACTTTTACCTGCATACTTGCCGGCATSCTCTCGACTTCATCAAAAAATAAGGTCCCTTTGTGCGCGTATTCGAACTTACCAATACGACGCTGATTGGCACCGGTAAACGCCCCTGACTCATGGCCAAACAGCTCACTTTCAAATAAGTTTTCCGGGATGGCGCCGCAGTTTATCGGCACAAAACGCTGGGCTTGTCGCGCACTTTCATTGTGTAAACTGGTTGCCACCAGCTCTTTGCCACACCCCGTTTCCCCATAAATGATCACATTGGTGTCGATACGCGCCAGCTTTACCACCTGCTCACGAAGTTGTTGCATCACTCGGCTTTGGCCAATCAGTACCTTCTCCAATCCACTAATACACGATAAATAGGCTTGTCGCTCTTGTGTCGAGGCATGTTGGCGGTAGCTGTCGACGGCCTCAGTCACGCGCTGAGACAAACGCTCGGGCTCAAAAGGCTTTTCAATAAAATCAAACGCCCCGTTTTGCAGCGCTCCTACGGCCATATCCACATCGCCGTGTCCTGTAATAAACAGCACAGGTGTCGCGACCTGATGCTGGTCTAGCTCGGTAAGAATAGATAAGCCGTCAACATCCGGTAACTTGACGTCACTGACCACGGCATCAAACGGATACTGTAATACAGCTTGTAGCCCTGTTTGGCCCGTGCTGAATGGCTCAACCTCAAAGCCTGCCAACTCTAACCACTGGCAGGTGGTGTGACGAACAATATCGTCATCTTCAATCAAGGCAATGCGCGGGAGTGTCTGTACCGTCATGAGAAAACCATCCGTGATAAGTGACTCATTACGGTAGCAAAAGCCACGCAGCAGAAAAGGATCTAGCTCTCACTTTCTCATCACACCGCTTTAACATTTTTGCTATTCACCGCAGTCTAAAACGGACGTCAGAGCAGAGCACACTATGCAGAATCATCACCGTACCCACCAAGACAGCAAGAAAACCTGGGCAATACTGTTTCTCTCTGGGGTGTTGGTGCTTTTCTTTTATGGGATCAGCCGCGAAGCAGCCTATCAGGGATTAAGTGTGCAAACACACGCCGAGGTACAGAACAAGCTTTTAAACTATATCGGTGACGTTCGCCGTGCCTTAAGGCGCTTTTATCACCTGCCTTATTTGCTTACCAACCACCCTGATACCTTGGCAATTATGAAAGGAGAGCGCCACGAGACCGTCGCTTTCCAAGTGAAACTGACACAACTCGATAAAGCCGCCAATACCGAAGGCTGGACACTGCTCTCTACATCAGGCGACGTGCTCGCCTCTAGCCTGATTGATGAACGCTTTAGCCGCCCCGACCGGTTGGCAATCGTCGAGCAAGTGCTGCGCCAAGGTGAAGGCGTGTCTTTGGTGAATAAAACCAAAGGCTATGGGCCGCTTTATTACCTCTCTGCCCCTGTTTTTGATGACCTCAACATCGCCGGCATTGTGGTGGTACAAATTGACCTTAGCTTCCTTACCGAGCAACCCATCGCCAGTGATGACCTCATTCTGCTACAAAATCGGCAACAGCGGTTTTTCCTCTCAAGCAGCAGCCAGTACAGTGCAGACTGGCTGAACGCAGCCCAACTGAACGCACCAACGCAAGGCAATAAACAAACAGTGGAGAGACAAACACGCTACCTCTACGACAGCACCGCCATCAGCCAATGGCGCTTCAATGCCACCCCGTTTTTGGGCCACACGGTAAAACTGGACGACCTTAAATGGTCAGTGAGTTACCTGACCCCCTATAAACCGATAAAAGACACCGCAAACCTGTTCGCATGGGGAGTGGCAGCCGTCCTACTTGTCGTCATTCTATTGCTGATCATCGGCCAACAACGGCAGCAGAAACACCGTCACCAGCAGCGAATTCAAAGCCTATTGCAAGAGTCGCAACGCCGACTGAAACAAATGATTGATAAAACCCAAGTCGGTTTATTGCTCATTGACGAACAAGGCTCGCTGTATGATCTTAACCCGATGGCCAAACGGCTATTTGGCTTGCCAGAAAACAATCATCACCGCATTTTTGCTTGGGAGTTGTTTGATACCGGCAATCCACACTCCACCACCCTCACCTTGCTGAAAAATCTCGACAAACATAATGAATTGGCTGAGCTCAATGCGGTTGAAACCATGGCACGTCGCAGCGACAGTAGCGTCTTTCCTGCGCTTTTCTCACTCACCCGTTTCCCTTGGCATGATGAGCAATACTACCTGGCGACGTTGATTGACATTAGCAAACGCAAAAAAGCGGAACAGTCACTGCAGCAGATGAACCAAGCACTCACCGAGCGCGTGGAAGAGCGCACCCAAGCGCTGCAACAAGCACAAGCGCAACTGATTGAGGCCAGCAAAATGGCTGCCTTAGGGAGAATGTCGAGTGCTATTACTCATGAGCTTAATCAGCCACTTACCGGCCTTCGTACCTTACTCACCAGCAATACCTTGCTCACTGAACGCGGCGAGACGGAAAAAGTTAAAGCCAATAACCAGCTGGTGCAAAAGCTGATTGATCGTATGACTAATATGACCAGCCAACTCAAAACCTTCGCCTACAACAAGCCGCACCACCTCCATGCCGTTTCTTTACCTGATGCCCTCAACGAAACCTTGCGTGTGTATCAAGCTCAGTTGGCAAACATTGATGTGCGGGTGCGTATGCCTCACGACACCCCCATGATACTCGGTGAAGGGCAAAGACTATTACAAATCCTGGGAAACTTGGTGTCTAACGCATGCGATGCAATGACAAATACTGCGGCGCCGACCTTGGTGTTTGGGGTCACGCCCGCTAAAACGGCAGTCGAGATGACGGTGAGTGACAACGGCTGCGGAGCCTCAGCAGAGGCCTTGGAGAGTATGTTCGAGCCGTTTGTCACCTCGAAGAAAATCGGTGAGGGACTTGGATTAGGATTGGCGATCACCGCCAATAACGTGCGTGACATAAATGGTAAAATACGGGTTGCACCTAACTCTCAAGGTGGGCTGACCTTTACGCTTACTTTTCAGCCAGCATCATGATCATTGAACTACTAGGCTTAGCCTACTCATGCCCACAATCAGACTTGAACAGTTAAAACCGGTACCGGAGGCTGGCTAGGCCATAGTGAAGCCAAGAAAAGTTATAGACTTCATCGTTGTCAGCCCCACCTTCTAGGGTGCGATACCCCAGAGCGCCATACCAGCCATCGCCAAGGTGATACTCCAACATCAGCGCCGCATCAACCGCTCGTCCCATGGGTGACCACGCGCCTTCCACATCCAAGATCAACGCCGCGCGATCGGATAGACGATATTGACCATACCCATGCAACAAGGGCACCACGCCAACGTTGGACTTCGTTGCTTTTGTTTCACCTTGCGCGAGGGTGATTTCAGCATCTCTCACCAAGGCGGCGGCACCGACGCCCCACTGCCAAGGGCCTTGATCGTAAAACGTCCAGCGGTATGTCGCACGATAGGTATTGAATTGATAATCCGCATCAATGGCTTGCTCGGCGGCAAAGCGCTGATCCTGAAACTGGATGCTTTTTGACAGCGTGCCACGACCATCGACAGATAGAGGCGCAAAGGTTAGCCGTACCGCGTGCTGGGGATGGAACTGATACGTGCCATACAAACGCAAGTAAGGCGTTGCGGTTCGGCCGGTTAAATCGGTCATATCAAAGCGAGTGCCGGTATCTCCGGGGATGCTGACATCATTTTTGCTAAACGTCACCCCGCCGGTTTCAACGCGAAAATCCAACCCTTGCGCATAGGCCCCCGTTGATAGCCCCCCGACAAACAACACACTCATGATTCGAGCTGTCTGTTGGCACATCGTGTGCAAGTCTAAGCCTGCCCTAAGCCATTGTCGCATATGACCAAACGTTGTGGTTCTGCCCTTTCTCATTGCGCTTTGCCCTTATTATCGGCGTCAATCGCAGCATACATAATATGCTGAGGCCCTGCCGCGCCGCCCCAGTACAGCTCGCCTGTATCAGTAAAGCCGCCTTTTTGGTAACAGGCTTTAGCGGCCGGGTTTTGACAGTTCACAGTGAGATACACCCAATTGAAATCATGATAATCAACGGGCAAATACTCAAGCAAGGCTTTAACCGCACCGGTGCCTAGACCTTGCCCTTGATAACGCGCATCCACTACAAACATGCGCAGGCCTAACGTCTTTGGCGGGCAAAAGTCATACTGAGACGTATAGTCGGTATCGAGTTTAAAAAAGCCTACCGTCTCGCCCGCTCGTTTGATCACATGGCGGTGAATAGTCTCACTGTCCTCAGCAAGAAATTCGTCTGCGGTCCCCGCAAATTTCACTTGTTGGTCAGGTAACGATACCTGGCGAACACCCTCTATATCTGCATTCGTTAGTGGAGCGACATTTATCTCGGTAAGCTGACTAGTGGTGGTTTCTAACATACCAGTTCTCATCATCCTTGTTATTGGTATAGGGCTGTGCGCTAGTTTTAGTGGTTAGTCTGAGCGGTCAATGCTGAGCACTTCTAGTCAGGGAGCCCCCAACAACGCGCTGCTCCCTTAAAGAACGGACATAAAAAAGGGAGCCCTGATTGACAGCGCTCCCTATCATAGCGTGCTAGCGATGTTAAATCACTGACAGCTCGACCTTAATATTGCCACGCGTGGCATTGGAATACGGGCAGACTTGGTGCGCTTGCTCAACCAATGAATGCGCGGTGTCTTTATCCAGATCGCCAACAGATACTGCCAACTTCACGGCAATGCCAAAACCGCCATCAATGGGGCCAATCGACACTTCTGAGTTAATGTGGGTGTCTTCGGGCAAGGTCACGCCTGCTTTACCGGCCACCAAACGCAGCGCGCCAATAAAACACGCCGCATAACCGGCGGCAAAAAGCTGCTCAGGGTTGGTGCCTTCGCCATCGTTTCCGCCCAAACCTTTAGGCGTGGAAAGCGCCACATCTAAACGTCCGTCATCGGATTTTGCAGACCCTTCGCGGCCTCCGGTAGCGGTGGCTTTTGCTGTATAGGCAACACTTTGTAGCTCTTTCATTTCACTCTCCTGTGTTTCAGTCCGCTTGTGGCTTTCTCGTACTCAGCAAGTACGGTGAAGCCCGCTTACATCAGATTTATTTTGCATGCAAAATACTAGATCGCATAACCCAGCATTGCAAATACTTTGCGCGCAAAATAAAATACTCACTAGACACACGGACAATGACAAGCCATGACCTATCCCCAATTGAAGCTCAATAGCCAAATCTGTCACCGCTTATACAAGGCCTCCAACGGTATTTCGCGTGCCTACCGTTCCTGGTTGAGCGAGCTTGATCTCACCTACCCGCAATATGTAGTGATGATGGCGCTGTGGGAAACTGACCGACTCGCGATCGCAAATCTGGTGGAGAAAACCAGTATTGACGGTGGCGCGATGACGCAGATTTTGAAAAAGATGAGCGATAAAGGCTTGCTCACCATAGTGAAAGACGAAGACGATAAGCGAAAGCGGTGGGTAACATTGACGGGCAAAGGCATTGAGCTGCAGCACCAAGCAGCGGAAATTCCTGAAAAGATTCGTTGTAAGTTTCCTAGCATTGATGATCAGCAAGCCCAGCAACTTATTGCGCTGCTCGATAAAATCAATCATGACTTAGGAGAAAGTGACGCATAAACGTCGGCTGAGCAGCACTCAAGGCTAACGTATCGATAAGAAAGCCAAACTATTACTTGGTCGTGGCATCCTTTACTGAGACAATCGGTGTTGTTACCTCGATATTAACGGACAATAATGAAACTTTTAGCTCGCAATCTTGCACGCACCACCACCGAACAAGAACTCCGTCTGCTGTTTTCTGAACACGGCGACGTCACCGACTGCAATCTGGTGCTGGATCAAGAGACTGGCGAATCCAAAGGCTTTGCTTTTGTGACTATGCCTGACGATGCCCAGGCTAACGCTGCAATTGCCGCACTGAACTTGGCCAGCGTTGCAAAGAGCAAAATCCGCGTGAAAATCGCGAACTAAGCAAAAAAAGCCCTTTGCACTTACATTGGCTGTGAGGCGGGAACGATAGCCAACACGATCACCCGTGTTGGCTTTTGTTTATGGTTGCCAAGCGTTAATAACGTAAAGCGTCATTAAACGATAGCTGATTGACAGCCTACGCCCGACTCGTCACTATCAAGCTTTCGGCATGTAGTGACGCTCGAGCAATCAAAATGGCAAAACCGAATAAAAAAGGCCCCACCAAAACCATCGATATTTTCTGTAAACGCTGTAACGCACAGCTGTTTAAATACCGAAAAGGTGGTAAAGGCGCTTTGGTGAAGTGCTTTAAAGAAAGGATTGTTGAGGATGCCACCACCACGCCGTGTCACTGCCCTCAGTGCGAACAGCCCTTTGCGCGTGACACCCTGATGCGAGGCACACCAGCCTACAAATTTATTGGCGGTAAGGTATGGTTCAAATGAAGATAACCCCTTTAGGCAATACGTTAGGGGCGCAAGTCGATAATGTCGATTTATCCCAGCTGTCAGACACTGAGTTTGCGGCGCTATACCAAGCATTTTTACGCTACAAAGTGCTTTTCTTTCGCGAGCAGCCTCTCTCAACCAACGACCATGTCGCACTGGCAAAACGCTTCGGCGAGCTTGAGCCTCCTCACCCGTTTTTCCCTCACCTGCCCGACAACAACCAAGTGGTCGTAATTGAAACCAGCCGCGGCAATCCACCCAGCCAAAGCTATTGGCACACCGACATGACATGGCAAGCGGTGCCGCCCAAATGCTCGGTTTTACACGCGCAATATGTGCCAGAACATGGCGGAGATACGATTTGGTGTGACATGGCAGCAGTATGGGCCGATCTAACCGAGGAAGAAAAAACCGAGCTACGCCAGCTCAACACCATTCACGCACTGCACGCCTTTGAAGGCAGCCGTTACGATCATCAAGACGCCGACGGCCAGAGTGTGGTCTCGAAACGCGCTCAAGACTACCCGCCTATTCGCCGTGCCATGGTACAGACCCACCCTGAAACCGGCCAAGAAGTGCTATTTATTAACGAGCAATTTACTCGCACGATTGCCGACTGGCCAGAGGCTGATAGCCAACAACGGCTGGCGACACTGTTCTGTCAAGCACGCCAATCGAAATATCACGTTCGTTTTCGCTGGCAAAAGCATTCGGTGGCGATCTGGGATAATCGCGCCACCCAACACTACGCAGTAACCGATTATGGCGACGCGCCCAGACGATTGCACCGCGTCACCGTTCAGGGTGACAGTGCTCAGTAACACCTAACGGCGTTCAGGCGCGGGTATATTCATATAGATTATTGCTATGCCCATAAAGCATGATTTGGCATTGTAGCTGAAACCCGAGCTTTTCGAGCAAACGGTTTGAGGGTTGGTTGTCCGGTAAGGTCACTGCTTGAACGGTATTCAGTCCGCTCGCTAATAAGGTTGCCTCAAGCACCGCCTCGGCGGCTTCTGTGGCGTATCCTTGCCCGGTGTAACGCGATAAAAACGCGTAGCCTACATCTGGATATGCCAACTCATCGCGCTTGAGCACGCCGCACATACCGATGGGCTCACCATCTTCCCGCCGTTCCACCAGATTTAAACCAAAACCATATACTTGATAACTCGCAAGCGGCCCGTGACGGAGATACTCGATCGCATCTTGTTCAGTGCGCACCTTTTTATCTGCGATATAGCGTATAAACGACGCATCATTAAGCAGCTCCACAATAAACGGCGCATCGTCGAGTGTAAACTGTCGCACATTGAGCCTTTTTGATCGGCATATCAGTGTCATAAACCACTCGCCTACTGAAACGTTCTATCGCGCCATAATCGCATATTGGCGCGAATAAGTATCTACGCCGGCAACCAATACTGATAAAAATCTTCTCCCCCCTCATCGGAGCCAAAGCTACACACAAAAGCGTCCCGACGTGCAGCCACACAATTAGCAAAATCGGTTTCAAGATTGATGGGACGGAAAGTCAGGTGCATGGGGGTATCCCAAAAATTGATATTTACGTGATGACGCTCCAATATCATAAGGTTTTCTGTGACTCTTGTAAGTATTTACTTTTAAATACCGAGATAATGACTCACAGGGAACAGGTATGCCAGTATCAAGCTTTAAAGGTGATTTTTGCAATATAGATAGCTTTGAGCCTAGCGCTCAGACCCTTGATGGCATCAAGGAAATGAACAGGATAATCGATACTGCCAATGTACTTGAAGCAGTCTTATCTGGTGTTCCACTATTTCAACTATTTGCATCAAGAAGTGCGAATGGTTCAGTTATTATTGAGGGTTCAGCATCAGTAGTATCCACAGGCATTAATATCAGTATATATGACTGGAAAGGTTTCGCTGATGCATTTAAAAGTGTAGGAATTATTCGGCGCCGTAGACTGCAAGATCACGCTGATATGACAGCACTAAATGCAACAGGAAAAGATTACGAATTTTGGAGATGTGTTTCTAATGCTCTGTAGAAAAGCCACCTTACTTTTACTGATAAGCCTTCCTATTGTAGGCCATGCCCTTACATGGGAAGAATTTTTAAAGTCCGAAATGGATCGCACTTATTCTGCACTAGAAGAAAAAGCAAGTAATTGCCGTAAAAATCGTCAACCATTAGAGCCGATCAAGGAAAGCTGGTTTGTTAATCTTAGTCGAAGCGAAAAAGTAGCAGCAACTGGTTATATTAAACATCTAGCAGAAATTGATTGCTGGGGAAAAGAGCTATCCTCCTACAACTCTGCATTGTTAGCATATACTTCTGAATCGAAAGATACACAGTACTTAGACGAGTGGCTCGAGCTATCGAATGTATATCGCAGTGACGACTTTAAGCATGAATTTGATGCACTCAACGTAAAATCGCTTGTAAAATGGTACAACCGACAATCAACAGTTATGCCTTTCGATATGATTGAGTTCCTTGAGCAATATCCTGAATTTCAGAATAGCAATGAATAGCCGTAGAGATAATACCTCGGGCAATAATACGATCAAAACCAAAGAATAATCAGCAGTTTCGGTAGCTAAATAAAACCCGACAATCGTATTGCGACTCTTGTTATCCCCGCTACTAATCAGTCAGCTAAAGAGTGGTTTGTTTAGAGCGGGAGTCCAATTAACCCACTATACACCTATCTCCAACGCCCTGCCTCTATCACATTTTTCAGTTCATCATAGAGCCTATCTAAATCTTCGTATCTTGACAAATCAGCCGTTAACCCATGGTTACCAAAGATTTTTATAGATTTTACCTTTCCCTTTGAACGCTTAACCTTGATCGTTTTAACGCTTTCCCACTCCATGATTTCTTGTGTGTCAGGCTCATAAGAAATTAATCCCTTGCCTGAAACTTCAATGGTATGATTTTCAGCGTAGTTTTTAAAATCGCATCTTCCTTTATAGTTTAATAGCGCAGGAACAGAGCAAAAAAGGCAAACATAAAGGAGATAATCAAGACTAATTACATCACCCATAAACCATGAACCAAAAAATATCAAAGAAGGCCAAAACATAAAAACACTAAGCGGCCCTAGATACAAATTTCTTGTTCTTTTATCTGCTATTTTAAACTTCATTAGCACTACTCTATCTAAATGTATAACGAATGACAGGGTTACCCTCTTGAATATCTTCCACACTGAGGTGCGACTTTTAATACCGGAGGTAGCTATATTTACTCATTCTTTTTTAGCGTTAATCTCGCTAAGCACTACTTTTAGACTCACACGATGAATGACTAAAAAAATCGCCATAAATTTCTGTTTGCGTAAGATGGTGAAAATCTTAAATTTAATGAGCAGAGACGGCGTGATATGAAATAAAAAAATCTCGCCAAAATTTAGTAATTGATGACATACTCGTTTGTTATACCGCTGTATTTAGTATTGTATGACGTCTTGCAAGCCAGTTAATACGAGAATCATGTAAACACTGAACTTCGTCTAAGCACACTTCTTTAATTGCCCTAATACGGTTCTCAATTTGTTGCTTATTCATTGTTGCTTCCGATTCTTTATCAACCACAAGCTTTTTCATATAAGCCTCATAAGAACTGCGATGCCACATTTCACTAGGGTATAGATAGTTATTAAAAGCATCTAATCTCAATTGATAATCCTCTTCTAATTGCTTATCCAGTTCACTTTCATGCGATGCTGCATGGAAATAAACTCGTAGAGCTACAAAAGCAAGTCTAATCTTTTCCATTYCTAGATCTGTCAAGTAACCTGACATGTCAATTGTTAAAGTATCAAACCTCCTAATTATGAACAACCGAGATTGTCGTGCATAAATACTCGTAAGATCTTCTGACAATAAAATATTCTGAGCGTGAAATATACACTCATCAAGGTAC
>NZ_MUFG01000038.1:0-16304 GCF_001996065.1 Salinivibrio sp. MA351
CAATTAAAGTTTTGGTGTTTGCTTTTCCAAAGAAAAGACAAACGGCTCGATAAATACTGTTTTGTTCGTCTCTTGCGAGACAAACGAATTGACTGTGCCGAATAACTAAAAGTTATATCGTATTGGTCACTCAGTTCATCGAATAAATCTTTTTGTCTATTCTCAACGAGTGCCCACACAGATTGCATAGGTCAAATTTTTAAAGAGCGCCGCTCATCGTTGAGCGGGAGTGGCATAATACGCCACTTTGGCATTGAGTCAAGCATTTTGTTTTGCTTGTCTGTATTGCCGTTGTTAGCTCGGCTTGCCGTGCCAACGAGAGCGCATTATAGAGAGGTAATTTTTTGGCGCAAGGGGTTTTTGATAAAAACAGCACAAGCGATTAAAAACCAACCAAACGGGTGATAACTCACTCGTTTGCGGCGCTCATAGACGCTTATTACATACCTTGGTGTCGAAGCGTTGACCCTGTGAAGTAAAATCTCAGCGTCTGTGCCTTATTTCGGTTATCTTGCCAGCGAACTTCTAATACGAGTGTTTTCGCATAAACACCGCCATCATCGGTGAGCACATTTTTAATCTCAGTCACTGCCAGTTGGTAACCAGTATCTTCAGTATCTATCAAGCATCTTGCTAAACGGCTCAACTTCATGACTACAGTATGGCTTGCACTGCAGGGCGTATCCGTGTTCATTAAACGCCAATGCGCAAGTTGGTTACTAGCAACATGCATAGCCCCTTCTGCCAAGCGCGCATTGTGTTGCTTAGCTTGAATATCGACAGTGAGTGTATAAATACCTGCGCCCGTAACCGCTACTAACACTAACGCAATCAATATTTCGATAAAGGAAAAGCCTCGCGCTCGCAACATGCTACCCCTCCTCATAAGGCGGTTTGATGTCATGATAGCTATTACCGACTGGACGCCACTGCTTAAGACCTTTAAAACTCTGCTGTACCGTTTCATCATTATAGGTTGGTTGAAATGAACCATACACCACAGAATGGCCATCCGGCACATCAGTAATAAATGCGCCTTTGGTGATGAAACTACCGTGAAACCAAAAAGGGACACGGCTTGCTTTATCAGGATTGGTGACTGTTGATGTGATCATTTCGCAAAGTTCTTGGATATTACTATCGTCGTGAGAGCAAGACATCCCGCCAGATTCGGAGGTGTGCATTCCCCATTGATTAGCAAACCCATAAGCGGTAAGTGTTGGGTTGAATTGATAAATCACACCGTTAAATGTATCCATGCCGCCTCGTAATGCCAGAATACCGTCTTGAACAACCAGGAGAATAGGTACATCGCTTTTTAACGCCGCATTTTGCTCCCGACTCAAATCGCAAGGCCCCTCCACCCATACTTTAATATTCGCGCTCTCTGATGATGAACTGCTTAAAATCGCATTCAACAATGGCTCATAACACTCAGAGGGATCGCCATAGGTACTAAAAACTGTGCCGCCTTGTCGCTCAAATTGCTCTCTGACTGTTTCCCACTGCGCGCGAGGGACACCAAAGTAATCGTTGAACAAGTCCATATTCTCAACGTTGGTTTGCACATCTTTTTTTAGTCGCGCGCCGGTTTCATCGCGACTATCTGCCACTGTGTAGTCGCTAACCTCCGTTTTATATTCGGGGGCGCACTCATCGCTACCATCTAAGCGAACGGTAAATCTGTTTTGACTTTTTTCCTCTTCATTCTTTGAGCTCTCTGAACTCTTTGACTGATTCTCACCGAGCGTGCGCGGACGAATCATGACATCGCCCCCCGCCATAATTGAATGGCATTCATATAAACCATCCTCTCGCTTTTTTCCTTTTACCGGTCGCCATGTATTGCCACCGTAAAACGCGGCCGATCCAGAAGTGACAAACGAACTTCTTCGCGCGCCGGTGGCTTTTGCCAGAGTCACCCCAACTTGTTGCTGTGCATGAGTCGCGTAAAGATGCCACATTCCGCGCTCACTGTTTTGCCATGGTGCCAACCATAATTGACTTTGCGCGACGTTTTGACAGGGAGAAAGTTGTTCTAGTGCTTGGGCGATATCATTGTTGGATAACTCAATGCCATCATGTTGAATTTTAGCCACCGCACAGTCGAGAGCGGCCCAAGCTTTGGAAAGTGATTGTTCGGTTTTGACTCTCGCTTGCGTCTGTTGGATATCATTAACCGCACGTCGACTGACTCCTAACACAATGAGAAGTGCAATCAGTGCAACACTCGCAACCACCGCAAGCGTTGCTATACCTTGGTCGTACTTATGTTTTCTGATGTATTTCATGGTGAAACAACCGTATTAGCTAAAACCAAGGTTCTCGACACTTGTTCACTTTCGCTAGGTTGACGTTTTAATGAGGCGGAGAGTTCGATAGTTAACGCGGTAATACGTCGCCCTGTCTCCGTCCGCGTCTCATCACGAGAAAAGGCTAAATGCGTGACCTTCAATGCTCGGGATGAAATATCTCGCCAGTACCCTGACTCACATGACCAATTTTTGGTGTCTTGGTGATTTTCATAAGCCTCTATCGCCTGTGATTCTGCATCGAAACGAAATCCTTTGGCATCGTCTTTATCAATAGTTTGCGTGGAGTGAGTACGCCCTTGTTGGTACGCAAATCGCAAACATTGCCCGCTAGATTGCTCAGGCACGTCATCAATTAACACAATGTGCGCCTCATCTCCGCTTTTAAACACGTAAGGGGAAGTCCTGCCGCATTGATAACAGAGGGCTGCACGGCGAATATCCGCCTCCATAAAGGAAAGAAGGCGACTCATTTCTAAAGACAAAAACGTTTTATTATCCAGACGCGTTTGTGTCGCCGTCGCTGTTGTCATCACCGCCAGTGCCGCGATGGTGACTATCATACTCACCGTCAGCCCCACTAAGAGTTCAACCAATGAATGGCCTTTACAGTTAGCTGCACGCACTGGCTACCTCCCGCCACGGACAAACATCAAAGCCAAGGTACTGGCGAACGGTGACAATGTAATCCGGTGTGCTGGCAAGATCGTGGCTTAGACCAAGTGTGAGATTATGACTGGGTCGCTGTGTGCGAAAATCGATAGTAAATAGATCCCCGTCAGGCAATAACACCCACTCCTCACTCACTTTCTTTTTTAATTGAATTGCTTTAGGTAGCCTGACCATAGCTGATGCGGTTTGTTGACACGATATTTTAGCCATCGCGCCCGTTCTACTCACACTGTTCGCTTTTTCGTTGACCGGTTGAGCAATAATGCATTGCGTATTTTCGTCTTGATGCAAAATAAGACGATATGCTTGGCTCTGATTGATCGCACGACTTTGAGTCAGTTGGAATAAGCTTGCCAGTTCTGCACTGCGACTGGCCATCACGGCCACTTGGCGTGAATAGGTAAAGCTAGGAAATGCGATGGCACAAATAACCGCTAACACACTCAATACAATCAATAATTCAATCAATGTTACGCCATGTTGCTGTAGCCTACTTGGCGTGAATTGGGTACGGTGAAAACGCATACTGCCTCCCAAGATCGCCGCCTGCCGATTGAGCGCAGACTACCACTCTCATAAGCTCTGTATGCGTTTGGTGATTGAGTCTTCGAGGGGCACGTAGAAATGCGTTTATATTTTTGTCGCTATTTACAACATGGCGTGACACTGATCGAAATGATGCTTGTACTGGCCATCATCGCAACACTTGTAGGGATTGCCATCCCCAGCTATGCCGAGCACCAACAACGACAGACGCGGCAAGCGGCGACTCGACATTTAATTCAGTTACAAGCGTGGGTAGAGCAGCAATTTACGATGGCTGAGCAATATCCGTCGGTATCAGATGTCGCTAAGTTAGAAGAGGCGCTATGTGCGGATTGTCAGCTCTCACCGGATTATCGGTTCGAAATCCAAGGTGGGAAGGCAGCCTATAAGATCCTTGCTCACCCTCGAACAAGTTACCCTCAAATCGATGACGCATGTGCTACCTTGGTGCTCCATGCGAACGGACTGATAACGTCGACCTCATCAAATGCATCTTGTCCTTTACCGCATGTTCGATCAACAAATACGTTTTCGTCAGGCATAAAAAAAGCCAGCACAGAGCTGGCCTTTCTATGATGACTGAAGATTCAATACTGGCTATCCCGTATGCACGAGGCCCAGTTGCTTATCCAGTTAAATCATCAAAAAACTTTTTGACACCGTCAAAGAAGCCCTCTGATTTTGGCTTGTGTTTTTTCGCTTCAGTGCCACTAAAAGACTCTTCTAGCTCTTGTAGAAGCTCTTTTTGACGGCTGCTTAAGTTCACTGGCGTTTCGACAACCATCTTACAGATCAGGTCACCCATACCGCCGCCACGAACAGACTGCACCCCTTTACCGCGCATACGGAACATGCGTCCTGTTTGCGTTTCTGCTGGCACTTTTAAGCTTACACGGCCATCAAGGGTAGGCACTTCAACCTCGCCACCTAGCGCGGCCATGGTGAAACTCACCGGTACTTCACAATACAAGTTGTTGCCATCTCGGGTGAAAATGTGGTGTTCACGAACGTGTACTTGAACGTATAAGTCGCCCGCTGGCGCACCATTTTCTCCCGCTTCACCTTCACTTGATAAGCGAATACGATCGCCTGTATCAACCCCTGCTGGGATTTTCACATTCAAGTGCTTGGTCTCTTTGACGCGACCTTGACCGTGGCAGCTATTACAAGGGTCTTTGATAATGGTACCGCTGCCGTGACACGTTGGGCAGGCCTGCTGAACCGCAAAGAAACCTTGGCGCATTTGTACTTGGCCAATACCGTTACAGGTCCCACAGGTTTGCTTCTTAGTCCCCGGTTTCGCACCACTACCATCACACGTCGAACAGCCGACATAGGTGGGCACTTCGATCTCTTTGCTGACGCCACGGACCGCTTCTTCAAGCGTTAGCTCCATGTTGTAGCGTAAATCGGCACCACGTTGTGCGCGTTGCTGACCACCGCGACGACCTCCGCCGAATATATCGCCGAATACGTCACCAAAAATATCGCTAAAGTCAGCACCACCGCCGCCAAAGCCGCCACCGCCGAAGCCGCCGCCTCCCATGCCACCTTGTTCAAAGGCTGCATGACCATATTGGTCGTAGGCTGCACGTTTTTGCGGATCGGTCAGTATTTCGTATGCCAACTTCACTTCTTTAAATTTTTCGTCGGCATCATCGCCTTTATTGCGGTCTGGGTGATACTTCATCGCCAGCCGCTTATAGGCCTTTTTAATATCGCGCTCGCTTGCATCGCGGCTTAAGCCGAGCACTTCATATAAATCTCTTTTAGACATGGTCTGACTGCACCTGTTTACGTCAACAAAACAAAGACGTTCAAATCACTGTTTGATAAAACGACGGGCGAAGGAGATCGCTCCCCTACGCCCGTGCTTATTAACGACAGTGCTTTCGCTTATTTCTTGTCGTCGTCTTTAACTTCTTCGAACTCAGCATCAACAACGTCGTCGTCTTGTTTTGCTGAATCGGCACCGGCGTCTTGCTGCGCCTGCTCATTTTGAGCTTGCTGCTGGGCAATTTCCATCAGTTTTGATGAAGCCGCAACCAGTGCTTGAACCTTCGCATCGATGTCTTCTTTATCTTCACCGTTGCGTGCGGTTTCCAGCTCAGAGATAGCTGTTTCGATCTTCTCTTTGTCTTCAGCAGGCAATTTGTCACCCGCTTCGTCCATTTGCTTGCGTGTACCATGAATGAGCTGATCAGCTTGGTTACGGGCAGTGACTAACTCTTCGAACTTTTTGTCCGCTTCTTTGTTAGCTTCTGCTTCTTGTACCATTTTCTCAACGTCTTCATCGCTTAGGCCACCAGACGCTTGGATGGTGATCTTCTGCTCTTGACCGGTTTGCTTATCAGCCGCAGACACGTTCAAGATACCATCCGCGTTCAAGTCGAAAGTCACTTCAATTTGTGGTGTGCCACGTGGCGCTGGCTGAATACCTTCTAGGTTAAACTGACCCAGTGATTTGTTGTGCATGGCTTGCTTACGCTCACCTTGGATCACATGAATCGTTACCGCGCTTTGGTTGTCTTCAGCGGTTGAGAACACTTGATTCGCCTTAGTTGGAATCGTCGTGTTTTTCTCAATCAGCTTGGTCATCACACCGCCCATGGTTTCGATACCTAGCGATAGTGGCGTAACGTCAAGCAGTAGTACGTCTTTAACATCGCCAGACAGTACACCACCCTGTGCAGCCGCACCCATTGCAACCGCTTCATCCGGGTTCACGTCCTTACGTGCATCCTTACCGAAGTACTCTGCAACTTTTGACTGAACCATCGGCATGCGGGTTTGACCACCGACCAAGATAACATCCGTGATTTCATCAACAGACAGCTCGGCGTCAGCCAGGGCCACTTTCATTGGTTCGAGTGAACGTTGAACCAGATCTTCAACCAGTGATTCCAGCTTGGCACGAGTAATCTTGATGTTCATGTGCTTAGGACCGGTTGCGTCCGCAGTCACATAAGGCAAGTTCACGTCTGTTTGCTGCGCAGAAGACAGTTCAATCTTCGCTTTCTCAGCCGCTTCTTTGACACGCTGCATCGCGAGCGGGTCTTGACGCAGATCGATGCCTTGCTCTTTCTTAAATTCGTCGACCAAGTAGGTGATCAAACGGTTATCGAAGTCTTCACCACCCAAGTGGGTGTCACCGTTGGTTGCCAGTACTTCGAAGGTTTGCTCACCATCGACTTCATCAATTTCGATGATAGAGATATCGAACGTACCACCACCCAGGTCATAAACCGCGATAGTGCGATCGCCACCTTTCTTATCAAGGCCATAAGCCAATGCTGCCGCTGTAGGCTCGTTGATAATACGTTTAACTTCTAGTCCCGCAATACGACCAGCATCCTTAGTCGCTTGACGCTGAGAGTCATTAAAGTAAGCAGGAACAGTGATTACCGCGCCAGTCACTTCTTCGCCGAGGAAGTCTTCAGCGGTTTTCTTCATTTTCTTCAACACTTCAGCTGACACTTGTGGCGCGGCCATTTTTTGGCCTTTCGCTTCAACCCAAGCATCACCGTTATCTGCCTTCACAATTTTGAAAGGCATGATACTGATGTCACGCTGTACTTCTTCATCTTCGAAGCGGCGACCGATCAGACGCTTAATCGCGTATAGGGTGTTTTCTGGGTTTGTCACTGCCTGGCGCTTCGCAGGCTGGCCGACAAGTGTTTCACCATCTTGTGTGTAAGCGATAACGGATGGCGTTGTACGATCACCTTCTGCGTTTTCAATTACGCGCGTTTTTTCACCGTCTAGTACGGCGACACATGAGTTGGTTGTACCCAAGTCAATACCAATGATTTTACCCATCTGGTGCTCTCCGAAATTCGTTCTGTGGCTGTAGTTCGTTACCCTTTATGTGGGGGTAACTGTGAGAGGTTCAACCCCCTCACCGCAAATTTTTATTTGTTGCTGCCGTTTAAATAAGGGCAGCACGACACTTTTCAAGGGCTAGCAGCAAAAAAATCCGTGTTCGTCACTCACGTATCACAAGCGGAGTAACAAATTAACTATTGATGCTATGCCCTTATTAAAATCACGCTTTTTCGTCGACGTTGCCTTGTGCGGCTTTCGATACCATCACCATCGCTGGACGTACCACGCGACCATTTAACTCATAGCCTTTTTGCATCACCATCATTACGGTGTTTGGCTCATGCTCAGTGCTTTCTTGGATCGTCATCGCTTGGTGAAGCTCAGGATTAAAAGGTTGGCCTTGTGGGTCAATCGCTTTCAAACCAAACTTATCAATGGTATCCATCATGGTTTTTAGCGTCAGCTCTACCCCTTCAACCATGGGCTTGATCGATTCATCTTCCTTATCCGCCATCTCGACAGCACGCTCAAGGTTGTCGATAACTGGCAGCAACTCACTGGCAAACTTCTCCAGTGCAAACTTTCGCGCTTTCTCTACTTCTTGCTCTGATCGACGACGCATATTGTCTACGTCAGCACGGGCACGAAGCACACTGTCTTGTTGCTCTTGCACTTTGGCTTCACTGGCTTCAAGTGCTGCTTCTAACTCTGTAATGCGTGCAATCATGGCTTCGGTTTCCTCTTGCTCAATGTCTGCACTACCGCTTGCCTGTTGCTCAACCGTCTGCTCTGCATCTTTGCCTTCAGCAGCTTGCGCATCTTTCATCGCTTCTTGCTCTTGCTTAACTTTCTGTTCTTCGCTCATGATCACTCCGACACAAATGGCATTGCCCAGCGCGCACTGGGACTGTTTAACTTGATTGTGGAAGTATTATGGGGATGAATCTTTATGATTCAACCGCCCACATAACGCAAATCACGACAATCCTTTTTTTACCGCGTTATACTGGGCACAAATAACAATGGGATCCTGATTATGTCGACACCATTCCAGCGCATTGCCTTAATTGGTAAACCTCGCAACCCAGACGCAGTGAATACACACATCGGCCTTTATCATTGGCTCACCGAGCGCGGTTACGAGGTGTGCATTGATACACGCTTGAGTACCAATTTGGGGCTACCCGACGCGCACTATCTGGATTTGGTTAATATTGGTCAGCACGCTGATCTCGCGATCGTTATCGGTGGCGACGGTAATATGCTCGGCGCCGCTCGCGTACTGTCACGAAGCGATATAAAAGTGATTGGTGTAAACCGCGGTAATTTAGGCTTTTTGACTGACCTGGATCCCGATGCCTTTGAAAATGCCCTAGACGCCGTTTTAGGTGGCGACTACATGGAAGAAGACCGTTTTTTGCTTGAAACAGAGATCCATCGTCACGATCAGGTTAAAAGCCATAACGCTTCGCTCAACGAGGCCGTTTTACACCCTGGGCAAGTGGCTCACATGATTGAGTTTGAGGTCTATATTAACGAGCATTTCGCCTTTTCGCAGCGCTCAGATGGGATCATTATTTCAACGCCGACGGGATCAACAGCCTATAGCTTATCAGGTGGCGGCCCCATCTTATCCCCCAGCCTCAACGCTATTTCTTTAGTCCCTATGTTCCCCCATACCCTATCAAGCCGGCCTTTGGTGGTAGATGGTAATCGCCGGATTAAATTATTAGTGTCTCCCGATAACCGCGGCACACTGGAAGTCAGTTGTGATGGGCAAGTTTCTTTGCCAGTGAATCCGGGCGATGAAGTCCATATTTACAAAAGCCCCGCCACACTCAAACTCATTCACCCCAAAGACTATAATTATTACAATACGTTACGTAAAAAGCTGGGTTGGTCTTCAAAGCTGTTCTGACGCGGCTGTTTTTTCATATCAACGTTATTTTCCTTCTTCCTGTTGGTATGCAAAACAGGCCAGCCACTTTTTGTCCATTTTTTGTGCGCCTCATCCCATTCACAATAATTCTCACTGAACAGTGTTCACTGGATGAAAAAACAGTATATACTGTATCTATACACAGTTGTTGATAGATACAGGTGTTTTCCTATGTTAGCCGATATAACCATTCAAAACTTTGCCATCGTTAAATCCTTGGAGTTGGAGTTTAGTAAAGGCATGACGGCGATAACCGGTGAGACCGGGGCAGGTAAATCTATTTCTATTGATGCGCTAGGCTTATGCTTAGGTGACCGCGCCGATGCCAATATGGTGCGCCCAGGGGAAAAGCGCGCTGAAATATCGACCAGCTTCACCTTGGAACAAAACAGTGCGGCGCGACGCTGGTTACAAGATAACGAATTAGAAGACGGTGACGATTGTATTTTAAGACGCGTAATCACTAAAGAAGGGCGGTCACGCGCTTATATCAATGGCAATCCGGTTCCTGCTTCTCAGCAAAAAGCACTTGGGCAACTTTTGATCAACATTCACGGTCAACATGCACATCAACAACTGTTACGCCCTGAGCACCAAATTACGTTGCTTGACCAATATGCGGGTCATCAATCGTTGATCGATAAAATGGCAACGCGCTATCAACGTTGGCGTCGCACAAAAAATGAGCTAAAAGCACTGATAAAGAAAAAGGACGATATTGAGGCGCAACAACAGCTGCTTGAGTATCAAGTGGGCGAACTCAATGAACTTGCGCTTGGTGAAGACGAATATCAGCAAATTGAAGAAGAGCATAAACGCTTATCCAACAGTGGTGATATCGCGATGACAAGCCAAGCAGTGGTTGATCTGCTCTGCGATGGCGAAGAAAGCAATACGCTTGGCCTGCTAACTGCTGCGCAACAACGTTTGAATGAATTAGCGACACTAGACAATCACTTCTCTCCGCTGGCTGAAATGCTCGAAGAAGCTAGAATTCAAACTCAAGAAACCAGTCAGGAGATCGCCCGTTATCTTGATCAACTCGACATGGATCCGCAGCGTTTACAATATTTAGATCAACGCATGGCTACCATTATGAGTTTGTCACGCAAACACCATGTTCAACCAGAGGTGCTGTATAGCACACATCAACAGTTGATAACGGAGCTAGAAAAACTCGCGCACAATGATGAGGCCATTGAGCAGCTTCAAGCCGAAGTCGACAAGCAATTCGCAGACTGTTTAGACACAGCAGAAAAGCTCAGTAAAAGCCGTCGTCGTTATGCCAAAGAGCTCAATAAACTCATTACCCAAAGCATGCATCAGCTCAGCATGGAACACGGCAGTTTTGAAATCCAAGTCGAAAATAAAGCAGAGACCCACCTAAGTCCTCTAGGCGGCGATGCGGTCGCATTTTTGGTCTCGACCAATCCCGGCCAGCCTTTACAACCACTCGCAAAGGTCGCATCAGGTGGTGAGTTATCGCGGATCTCCCTCGCTATTCAAGTGATTACAGCACAAAAAGTGGAAACACCTAGCCTTATCTTTGACGAGGTTGATGTCGGTATTAGCGGGCCAACCGCCGCCATTGTGGGTCAATTATTACGTCAGCTTGGCGAATCGACCCAAGTTATGTGTGTCACCCATTTGCCACAAGTTGCCGGCTGTGGTCATCAACAAATGTTTGTCGCCAAAGAGACTGACCAAGGCACGACGACCACTCGCATGTACCCACTCGATTACCAGGCCCGTATTAATGAGCTGGCCCGTTTGCTTGGTGGCAGTGAAATTACCGAGCGTACTTTAGCAAATGCCGAAGATCTGCTCATTGCCGCTTAAAAAAACACGGCATTAATCACATGCTTGCTCGAGGGAAGTGTGCAACGTTCACTTTCCTCGGCTATTTCTTTTCCCATTGCGAACTTTTTCACGTTATGACCCTCCAAACGCTAGTCGTTGGCAGGTTTTTTACATATATTCTCTGCTTGTTTATACTCGACGCGCTATGCACCGCAGGCACCGCTTGCAAAACGTACTGAGTGACGTGATTTGCCCTCAACGAGACAGTGAAGATATTAACTATGGGTTGGAAAAAAGCCGCCGTTGCCTCTCTAATGGCGATTGCCATTATGGGTTGCTCTTATGCCGAAAAACTGGTTTATCGTGTAGATATCAATCAAGGCAACTATATTGAAAAAAAGGCCGTAGACTCATTGAAGTTTGGCATGACAAAAGAGCAGGTCAAATTCCTTCTCGGCCCACCGATGTTGGTTGAGTCTGGCTACCCAAACACTTGGTACTTCGTACAGTGGCAACAGCCGGGCCACCAAGATCCAACGCAAAAAGATTTAGTGCTCTCGTTTGATGATAATAATCAATTAGTCAGCATGAGTGGTGACTATGAGCCGGGCGACCAGTTTTTTGAGGCTGTGCAATAAGCAGTGACAGCCATTGGCTCGTTAAAAGGCGCCGGATATCGGCGCCTTTACTGTGATTATTTATCGCTTGAGCAAGGCCAAGCATCGGTGTTCGACGGTTAGCGCTTACGCTTGGTATCAACCCGTCCACCTGTCACAGGATCGGCCTTGCCCTCTTGCTTCGCTCGTTCAGCTCGACGGCGGCGAATTTCCTTCGGATCAGCTTGGAGTGGCCGATAGATCTCAATCCGATCACCCTCTCTTACTTGCGCGTCAAGCTTCACCGGTCGGCTAAAAATACCCACTTTGTTGGTGGACAAATCAATGTCAGGGTACGCGCTCAAGATACCCGACTGGCGGATAATCTCTTCAACACTTGTATCAGCCTTAACGACACAATTAAAGATGCGTTGCTCATTCGGTAGCGGATACACCACTTCCACATGCACCAGAGTCTCTTCACTCATAAATCGCTTTCGCTCGCTCTGTAAACGCTTTTACCATACTGCTGGTTAACTCACTAAAAATGCGCCCAAACGCTGCTTCCACCAGACGGTTAGTGAATTCAAACTCAAGGTTTAACTCTATCTTACACGCATCACTCGACAACGGCGTAAATTGCCACCCCCCACTTAAACGCTTAAACGGACCGTCAACTAAGGTCATATCAATACGCGCATTGTCGGTTAAGTAATTTTTTGTTGTAAACGTCTTCTTTATGCCCGCTTTGGCCACGTCCAGTGAAGCGACCATGGTTGAGTCTGTGTGCTCTATCAATCGAGTGCTCACACATCCGGGCAAAAACTCGGGGTACGCTTCAACATCGTTCACCAAGGCAAACATTTGCTCAGCACTGAACGGCACTAAAGCCGAGCGGATGATTTGCGGCATAGGGACTCCTTAAAGTTAACCGCGAGATAATACCACTGAGGTCGCCTTTCACCAATGTTAGCGGCTAGCATATCTAAGAAAGTCATGCGGTTTGTCTAACAGCATGCGATAATCCTTTCATTCTTCGACACATCGCCTTTATAATGCGCGGACTATGGCTAAGAAAAACGCAAAGAACAAAGCAAATAGCAACACCATTGCGCTGAATAAAAAAGCACGCTTTGAGTACTTTATTGAAGATGACTTCGAAGCGGGGCTAGAGCTGCAAGGTTGGGAAGTGAAAGCACTTCGATCGGGCAAAGCCAATATCAGCGAAAGCTATGTGTTGCTCAAAGACGGGGAAGCCTTTTTGTTCGGGGCAACGATCACCCCGCTGAATGTCGCCTCCACGCATGTGGTCGCTGATCCACAACGCACCCGTAAGCTCTTGCTCAAACGGCGGGAGCTTGATACCTTACTGGGTAAGGTTAATCGAGACGGTTTCACCGTGGTGGCATTGTCTTTATACTGGAAAAAATCATTTGCTAAGCTCAAAATAGGCTTAGCGAAAGGTAAAAAATTACACGATAAACGTGATACCGCGAAAGACAGAGACTGGCAGCGTCAAAAATCCAGGATCATGAAACACTCAACGCGGTAATCGTTGACGCGGCAGATCAATGTGTTAGACTCTGCCGCAACACTCTGGGGCTGATTCAGGATTCGACAGGATTGAGAAGGCCCGTGGAGCATGCCGAGGGGCGGTTGGCCTCGTAAAAAGCCGCAAAAAAATAGTCGCAAACGACGAAAACTACGCACTAGCAGCTTAATAACCTGCTGAGTGCCTATCCTCTCTAGCCTTCGCCTGTAGGACGGGGAATCAGGATAGTCAAAACCAAACAGGATCGCGTGGAGGCTTTGACCCAAGAGCTGAAGCGTTAAACATAAGTTGGGTATGTCTTTGTGTGGCGTGTTTGTCCGCAGCACTCTGACGAGACTAAAGACAAACTAAGCATGTAGCGCCATCGGTTAGACTGATTCTGGACGCGGGTTCAACTCCCGCCAGCTCCACCAATCGATTGGAAAAGACGCCTTAGGGCGTCTTTTTTATTGCCTAAAAACTCGTCCCTAAACAAATAACCCTTTGCCTTCTCAGAAACTGTGCTACTGTTTAGTTCTCTCCTACAGCTTAGTAGGAGCTCTTTTCTTTACCGGGCGAAAGACTCGGCAATCCTTAGCGGCCCTTCTAAGCCTAACCAGGCTTCAATAATGTCCGTATCACCAAAATCAGCACACACTCCGACTCGATTAGTAGCAGGTAAAACGTCGCACGAAGACGTCGATTTAGCATCACCAACGACTCGATTCGATAACCAAGAAACATTACTCGAGAGCCAAGAGAGGTTAATCGAGAGCCAAGGGGCATTAACCCCGACGGCAATTGTTTATTGTGAAGGTCATTTTGGTAAAATTGATGGGAAAACTGCCAATGGTCTTGTCCGACACTCTCAAAAATATCGTATTCTCTCCGTTATAGACAGCTCCCTTGCAAACAAAGACGCGGGCGACGTTCTCGACAAAACCAAAAACAACATCCCTATTTTCGCCGACCTCGAAGAGGCTTTACATCATGAACCTACACGACCAGATTATTTTATTTTTGGTGTCGCGCCGTCCACAGGCTTACTGTCTGATTTAGATAAAAATGTCATCCTCGACGCCATGTCAAAACGGCTCAATATCGTTAATGGTTTACATGAATTTCTCAATGACGATGCCATTTTTGTTGATGCGAGCAAGAAGAACAACGTCCACATACTGGATATTCGCAAACCAAAGAAAAAAGAGGCGTTAAAAACATTTACTGGGCAAGTCCATAGTGTGACCTGTCCCATTGTCGCTATTTTGGGAACAGATTGTGCGCTCGGGAAACGGACCACTACGACAATATTGGCTCAAGAGCTCAGAAAGCTAGGGTTAAACGTCGTCATGATCGCCACCGGACAAACCGGTATTATTCAGGGTGAACGTTATTGTGTGGCACTCGATGCTGTTCCTTCTCAATTTTGTGCTGGCGAATTAGAGGCCGTGATCGTCGATGCCTACACCCAAGAAAACCCAGATATTATTTTAGTGGAAGGCCAAGGTGCTCTGAGTCATCCAGCCTTTTCCACGAGCTCATTCATACTGCGAGGAAGTTGCCCGACCGCAGTTATCTTACAGCATGCACCGAAACGCCTGTATCGTGTCGATTTTCCCAACATGGCGATACCGACGCTCGCAAGCGAAATTAACCTGATCGAAACATTTGCCAATACGCATGTCATTGGGATCACTCTCAACCACGAGGAGATGTCGATGGGAGAGACTTTATCTTATATCAATGCGTATACACATGAACTTAAACTCCCGGTCACCGATCCCTTATCGCAACCGAAAGAGCAATTAGTACAGATCCTACTTTCAGCGTTCCCACTGCTAGAAGATAAAATTGAAGCAAAGCAGTGAGCTATCCAAAAATAGAACTCGATTGCGCTAAAATATCCCTCAACACCCAACGACTGATTGAACAACTGACTTTAAAAGGCGTGACTGTCACTCCCGTGACCAAAAGCTGTTTGGGCCACCCTATCATAGCCAATACGCTCATTAATGCCGGCGCAACGATGCTCGCTGACTCAAGAGTAGATAATATAAAACGGATGAGAGAGGCAGGTGTCACGGTACCCACTCTATTAATACGTTCCCCGATGCTAAGCCAAATAGAACGCGTCGTCATTGACTGCGATATCAGTCTAAATACTGAAATTGCAGTGATCCAAAAACTCTCTGACGCCGCTGGGCGATGTAATCGTATTCACCAGATCATCATTATGGTTGAACTGGGAGATTTAAGAGAAGGTGTCATGCCCGACAACCTTATTAATCTGATCAACGATGTCATTAAACTGCCCAACATTACACTCAAAGGCATAGGTACGAATTTAACCTGCCGCTACGGTGTTGAGCCAGACGATATCAATATGCAGCTTTTATCGGATCTTGCCGAACACATCGAGACGACGTTTTCGATAAAGCTAGACATCATTTCGGGCGGTAACTCGGGCTCGATCAATTGGGTGCTAGCCCATCAAGGCCAAACCCGTATTAACCATTTACGGCTTGGCGAAGCAGTATTTTTAGGCCTAGTCCCAAAAAATCAGCCACAAATATCGGGCTTATCATCCACAGCGATCACATTAACAGCCGAGGTCATAGAGTCGAGCCAAAAACCCTCATACCCATGGGGAAAACGAGGCGTTAATGCCTTTGGTGAAACCATCAGCCTACAAAATAGAGGTCAGGTCAACCAGGCCATTCTTGCCTTAGGCCGACAGGATGTATGTATTGACGGATTACATCCTCCCAGCGGCATGACAATCGTTTCATCATGCAGTGATCATTTAATGGTTGAGACACCAGAAAAAATGCTAGCGGTCGGTGAAACCGTCACATTTGGGTTGGACTATAGTGCTTTTCTTTCAGCCATGACGTCCGAGTTTGTCGATAAAGTTTATCGATAGCCAATCATACGACAGTCTATCAACTTATAAGCCCCTCAGAAGAAAATGATTAATTATGCCAATAATTGTGTATTTAATCGTTATAATCAAATTTAAAATTAAAAAATATGCATAAAAAACCGCGCCATATCCCTCTATCACTGTTAAACCTCCTATTTAT
>NZ_MUFG01000039.1:0-15697 GCF_001996065.1 Salinivibrio sp. MA351
CAGAAGTGCTCCGTACAGCGACACAAATCGTACTTTTGAATCTATTAGTGGTTTTTTTTATTTGGAAATATGCCAAGCAAATAAATCGTGCAGAGAGAAGTCGCGCATATTTGGATACCGTTATTCATAGTTATACGGATGCTTTGTTAGTGCTGGGCGAAAAACACCGCATTATTACAATCAATGAGTCGGCAAAAAAGCTTTTCGAACTTGAGTCGGTTCCCGACGAAGCAATCAGTTTATCCACGATAATTTCTCGTGTTACGCCTAATTCTCGTGGATATTTTTCTCAAGCCCTTTACGGCTTGAATGGACGTGTTGAACGCTCCTATGAAATAGAGACTGACGGGGGCGTTCGCGTTGTACAAGTGAAATCGACCCCCATTAAAGACGAAGATCCTCGCGCACTTAATGTCGCCATTATACGTGATATCACTGAGCAACATCTGGACAAGCAAAAAGTGTCCAAAGGTGCTGAGCTTTTCTCGGCGATGAAGAGTTTACAAGATAAATTTTTGATACGTGAGGACTTTAAAAAGAGCTTTAAAGATGTGTTAGACATTCTACTGCGTATTGGTGAGAGCAATCATGGTATTATTGTTGAAGTCGGCCATCATGACGATGATGATATAGATTACAACATCCCTTACCGTATTTTGGCACAAACGCGCCTGGTTAAAAATAACTTTATTGGTGAGGAATTTGTTCGTGGCTTAATCGAAGATATTATTGAGACGAAACAGAGCAAGCGTAGTCTGCAGATGGCAGGTGTTGCCGGTAATAACCAGAAAATGATTGTTAATGTGTTTGGCACGCCGCTCTACATGTCAAATCAAATGGTTGGTGTGGTTTGCCTTTTTGATGAGTCTACGACATACAATGAAGAGTTACAAAGCTGGATAGAGCCGATTTTATCAAGTTTGAGTTCGATGGTGCACTTTGTGCAACAGAAAGCACTGAACGATATGATTTCACGAGAAATGGCGCGAGCGAAGGAACAAGCTGAACGCGCAAATGAATCAAAAACTAACTTCTTAGCAATGATGAGTCACGAGATTCGCACACCCATGAATGGGATTGTGGGGATGTCTAATCTATTGATGGAAACGTCGCTTACGCAACAGCAATGCTATTTTGTTGACACCCTACAGAATTCATCGACGGCATTATTAAATATTATTAATGATGTGCTCGATCTCACCAAAATAGAAGCAGGTAAAATGACGCTTAGCAAGCAGTCGGTAGATTTATCTGAGATCGTACATGAATCTCTCAGTATATTTACGGCGAAAGCGGCTGAAAAAAAATTACGTCTCCATTGCTATATCGACCCCAACATGTCATGTGACATTAAATTAGATGCGATGCGTTATAAACAAGTGATTATTAACCTTGTTGGTAATGCAGTGAAGTTCACTAAGCGCGGTCATATCTGTGTTAATCTATTTCAAACGCATGATGATAGTGGCATCACTAAGCTTGTCATGGAAGTCGAGGATACCGGGATTGGTATTCCGGAAGATCGTCATGATGCTATTTTCGAGAATTTTACGCAAGTTGATAACTCGTATTCTCGCTCTTATCAAGGAACCGGCCTGGGCTTGCCCGTCTGTCGCAAGCTTTTGCGTTTAATGGATGGGGATATTTATATACGCAGTCAAGAAAACCAAGGGACTACTTTTGTCGCGGAAGTGCCGATTAGTGTCCCTAATCCTGATTGTACGCTCTTATCAAATTACGACTTGAGCAACGCTCTTGAGGGTTATCATATATTTTTAGTCTCTGGCGATAGAATATTGACTAAGACGCTGACTGCTTATTTACAAGGTTTTAATCTCGCGCTGACGCCATGCTCTGATGGACGAAACCTTGAACTGGACGAACCGGAACAGACGGTCCTAATGGTCGATCAAGACAAAATGCAAGGCTGCCAGGCATTTGTCGGCAGTGTGCATAAGTGTATCGCAATCAGTCATGATGGGCATCATGATACAGGAATGGCCACGCTGACTTGTCCCATTTACCATGCTGAGCTTTATAGAGTATTGAACGAAGATGAACATACATTAGTTGATCCAAGTCCGGATGTAGGGCAATACGACAGTATCAATTTTGATCTCAATGTCTTGGTGGCAGAGGATCATCTTGTTAACCAAGAACTTATTGATATTATTTTGGCACAACTCGGCTGCCAACGAGCGCTAGCCGTGAACGGAAAAGAAGCGCTTGAACTGCACAAAAAGACCCCTTTCGATATCATTTTGATGGATTGCCAAATGCCGGAAATGGATGGCTTTGAAGCGACTCGGCAGATCCGTGAATTCGATAAACACACGCCAATTTTAGCGGTAACAGCCAATGCGTTGTCTGGGGACGCTGAGCGATGTGTGGACGCGGGAATGAATGGGCATTTAGCTAAACCGTTTAGTAAAGATCAATTAATTGAACTGTTACTACTTTACGCTAACCCAGACTCGGTCCGTTATGGCGATGATAGCGGCGTTGAAGCTCAGCCCCAAGATGATGGAGAACCTGCCATGAATGAATCAAGCCCCATTGACGTTCAGCATGTCAAAGATCAAGTAGGTGATAGTATGGAGCTAGTGACCATGCTACTTAATAAATATGTTAATAATCAAACCCAAGATTTAACCGCGCTGAAGCAAGCATTTGAACAGCAAGATGTGGGTAAAGTTAAAAAACTCGCACACAAAATGAAAGGTGCAGCAGCCATGATCGGAGCGAACGAACTGTCGAAAACGTGTCTAGAGTTGGAAAAGTCACCGCATGAAGATCTGGAATCGTTGCAGCCCTACATTCTTCCTATTGAGAAACACACAGCATTAATTGTCGAACAAACAGCCAGTTTATCGGAAACATCTTGATACATGCTCTGGCGCTGGTTAGCATAACACTCAGTGCCGGTTAGAATGAAAAATAAAGACCCATCAAAGACCTAGGGTCTGACAGTTGCTGTCGGACTCTAGGTCTTATTGTTAAGGATAAGCTGATGATAAAGCGTTTTGTATTAGCCAGTTGCGCTGCTCTCATCCTTTTTGGGTGTGGTGAGCCAGCGATATCTTCTCCCTCAGAGACGCCAACGCGTCCTGCTAAGTTATTGACTGTGTTAACGAATGATGAAGGATTAACCCGGGAGTTCCCCGCTCAGGTTGAAGCAGATAACAAAGCGTTACTGTCATTTCGAGTCTCAGGCGTTATTGAATCTATGCCGATAAAAGCAGGAATGGATGTCAAAAAAGGGCAGATGCTCGCGGCGCTTGATAATCAACAGTATTCACTGCAGTTAGACAAAGCGCGTGCACAATACCAGCTTGCCCAGGTTCAATTTAACCGTGCTGATCGGTTACATAATGATAAAGTTATTTCGGAGCAGCGGTTTGATGAAGCGCGTTCGGCACTAAGCGAAGCTGCGGCTGGCCTTGAACAGGCGCAAACCAACCTAAATTACACCGAGCTCAAAGCGCCGTATGCAGGTACCGTGTCATTAAGAATGAAAGAGCGCAACGAGTTTACCCAAGCACAATCTCCGGTGCTGCATATTCAATCTAAAGATGTTATTAACGTGAGTTTCCAGTTACCGGAGCACTACTTTCACTATTTCGCCCAGCATCTTGATACCTTAACGCCGAGTGTTTCTTTTGATACGTATGAGCATCGCCAATTTTCGGCTCAGTTTAAAGAGATCGATACTGAAGCGGATCCGAAAACTGCGTCTTATCATGTCACGGTCAGTCTAAGTCGACCCGATGCGGTCAATGTATTACCGGGGATGGCTGCGAAAGTCCATGTCACCATACCGGCGCAATCACAGCCCCAAATCCCTGATACGGCAGTGGTGCAATCAGACTCAGGAAGTGCGGTTTGGCGGGTGAATGAAGACGGAGAGATCACCTTGGTTCCTGTCGTACTCAAAAACGGCAAGATTACCTCTGGGCTTGACAATGGCGATGTCATTGTCGCGACGGGTGCGGGCGCACTTGAAGCCGGTGATCGAGTGAGAGCTTGGGTGAAGGAGCGAGGATTATGAGAATAAAATTAATCAAGGTGCTGCTTTGGCTTAGCGTGGTACCTGGGCTAAGCGTTATCAGTGGCTGTCAACCTGATCCGGCGTCTCAATCAGCACCTTTGCCCGTTGTTTCAACTCATACAGTCGCACAACAACAGTTGGATGAGCGGATTGCTTTCCCCGCGGTTGCCGCTGCCGCCGATAAAGCCAAGTTAGCGTTTAGGGTGCCGGGCGAAATTCAAGCCATTAATGTGCAAGCCGGGGACCGTGTGTCAAAAGGACAGGTCCTCGCTCGTCTCGAGCCGACGGACTATCGCTTAGCGGTTGAAAATGCGAACGCAAAATTCGACGTTGCTAACTCACAGTATCAGCGTTCGGCACCGCTTGTTGAAAAAGGAATGCTAGCTCAATCCCAGTTTGATGAACTAAAAGCGCAGCGACAAATTGCACAAGCAGAATTAGCTTTGGCTAATCTCCGTTTATCTTATGTCGCATTGAAAGCCCCCGCTGATGGAGTGATATCGAAAGTGAACGCAGAACCTTTCGAGACGATTGCTCCGGGACAAGAGATTATGAATATTCATGATGCGTCACGCGCTGATATTCGCGTTCAGGTCCCAGATGTTCTTTTTAGTCACAATGCAGGTGGGGATGCAGCATCTGTGCAAACACGCTTGCAACCTAAGGTCGTTACCGAGCAAGGGCAGTCATACAAAGCCACAGTCGATGAGTTCACCGCAGAGCCAGATCCCAACAGTGGGGTATTCGTGGTGACGTTGACAATGCCAATGCCTGATGACCAATTCATATTGGATGGCATGCCGGTACAAGTCAGTATTGCTCGTGATGGATTAAAAATGACGCGTACAGGCCTTTCAGTTCCTATCGAAGCGATTTTCAATCAAGATGGCGATCCACTCGATCGCGATCATAGCTATGTTTGGGTCTACGATGACGCCTCCCAAACGGTAAGCAAACGACAAGTCGAAATGGGCCGCATTCATGGGCAACAGATTGAAGTCGTAACGGGCGTTTCTATGGGTGAGCGTATCGTCGTCGGCGGTGCCAACCATCTGTCTGAAGGACAAAAAGTAGAATTGGCGTCAAAAGAGGAACAAGCATCATGAAGCAAGGTGTGGCGGGTTATTTTATTCAAAACAAGGTGATCAGTTGGATGATTACCCTGATTTTTCTTATCGGCGGCACCCTTGCATTCCTAGGATTAGGGCGCCTCGAAGATCCTGCTTTTACGATCAAAGATGCGATGATCGTCACCAGTTATCCGGGTGCGACACCGCAACAAGTGGAGGAAGAAGTCACCTATCCACTGGAGAAAGCGGTACAACAGCTGACTTATGTTGACGAGGTGAGATCGATTTCTAGTCGAGGCCTCTCGCAAATTACAGTGAAAATGAAACCCAAATATCGCTCAGATGATTTGCCGCAAATTTGGGATGAATTGCGACGAAAGGTCCATGATGCCCGAGGCGAGTTACCGCCTGGCGTCAATCCACCTTCAGTCAAAGATGATTTTGGCGATGTATTCGGCATCTTACTTGGAGTAACTGGAGAGGGTTACAGTTACAGCGAGCTAAAAGATTATGTTGATTTTTTGCGTCGTGAGCTGGAGCTTGTCGATGGCGTGGGCAAGGTACAAGTGAGTGGGGCTCAGCAAGAACAAGTCTTTGTCGAGGTCTCAATTCAACGATTGAGTAGCCTGGGGATCTCGCCAGATACCCTGTTTAACTTGTTAGCGACCCAAAATCTGGTCAGTAACGCAGGGGCGTTGCGGGTCGGTGATGAATATATCCGTATTCACCCAACTGGCGAGTTTTCTTCTGTTGAAGAATTGGGCAGTTTGATTTTAACAGAAGCAGGTTCCGAGGGATTAATTTACCTACGTGATGTGGCGGATATTAAACGTGGATACCAAGAAGTCCCGCGTCAAATTATTGCTTACAATGGTAAGCAGGCACTCCAGGTTGGGATCTCGTTTGCTGATGGCGTCAACGTGGTTGAAGTGGGTGAAAAAGTAGATAAACGATTAGCCGAGCTGAATAGCGATCAGCCGGTAGGTATTCACGTTCATCATGTTTATAACCAACCTGACGAAGTAGATAACTCAGTCACCGGTTTTGTCTCGAGCTTGGGACAAGCGGTGGCGATCGTAATTGTGGTGCTGTTGTTCTTTATGGGTTTGCGCTCGGGCCTATTGATTGGGCTAGTGCTCTTACTCACTGTGCTTGGCACTTTTGTGTTCATGTACTATTTCGAGATCAACCTGCAACGCGTCTCTCTTGGTGCCTTAGTGATAGCCCTTGGGATGTTAGTCGATAATGCCATTGTGGTGGTGGAGGGGATCCTTGTCGGACTAAAACGCGGGCGAACACGATTACAAGCGGCGCATGACATTGTTACACAAACGAAATGGCCGTTGTTGGGGGCGACGGTTATTGCGGTCACCGCGTTTGCCCCGATTGGTTTGTCCGAAGACGCGACAGGGGAATACTGTGGAACGCTATTTACCGTATTGCTAATTTCTTTGCTATTGAGCTGGTTTACCGCGATCACATTGACCCCTTTCTTTGCGAGCCTCTTTTTTAAAGAAACGCCTTTAGAAGAGGGCGATGAGGGAAGCGATCCCTATAATGGCATTCTTTTTGTAGTGTATAAGCGCTTTTTAACTGCGTGCATGCACCATGCTTACCTCACTTTGCTGGTGATGGTCTTAGCGCTAGGTGCGAGCGTGTATGGTTTTGGTCATCTTAAGCAGTCCTTTTTCCCTGACTCAACCACGCCTATGTTCATGGTTGATGTGTGGTTACCGGAAGGAACTGATATTCGCGCCACACAAGACACGCTTGACGAAGTGTCAAGCTGGCTCAGCGAGCAAAAAGGGGTGAACTATGTGTCTACCAGTGCTGGGCAGGGATCGCAACGTTTTATGCTGACCTACTCACCTGAGAAAAGCTATGCCGCCTACGGTGAGCTAATAGTAAGAGTAGACCAATATGAGCATGTGAAATCAACGATGGGATTGGTGCGCGAGTATGTACGTCGCCAACACCCCAATGCACAGTTAAAACTGAAACCGATTTCTTTGGGACCATCGACGGGATCTAAAATCGAGGCACGTATTATTGGCTCCGACCCCACTGAACTTCGTGCGATAGCGAAAAAAGTGGAAGCGCGGCTGCATGATGATCCCGATGCCGTCAATATTCGCCACGATTGGCGCAACCGTACCAAGGTGCTGGAACCTGAATTTAATGAAAGCCAAGCACGTCGTTATGGGATCACCAAAAAGGATGTCGACGAGCTACTGGCGATGACATTTAGTGGCAAGCGGATTGGTGTTTATCGTGATGGTACCAATTTAATGCCCATTGTTGCGCGACTGCCGGATGAAGAGCGCGTCAATATCAATACGCTTGAAGGAATGAAAATCTGGAGTCCAGCATTGCAAGATTATATTCCCTTGCAGCAGGTCATCCTGGATTATGACATGCGTTGGGAAGATCCGATCATTATGCGGAAGAATCGTAAACGTATGCTAACTGTTTTGGCCGACCCTGATCCATTGCGAGAAACGACCGCCGCGACCGTATTGAGCCGTGTACGTGCCGATATTGAATCGATACCGATGCCGGATGGTTACAGCATTGAATGGGGCGGTGAGCATGAGTCTTCCAAGGAGGCGAAAGAAGGACTGTTTAGTATTATGCCGCTTGGCTATTTGTTCATGTTCTTGGTCACTATTTTGCTATTTAACTCAGTGAAAGAGTCGGTCATTATTTGGCTAACGGTACCGCTGGCCGTCATCGGGGTGACCACTGGCTTATTGTTACTTGATACACCGTTTGGCTTTATGGCTTTACTGGGATTTTTAAGTTTAAGTGGGATGTTGATTAAAAACGGAATTGTGCTAATCGACCAGATAAATATAGAGGTTGAGAGTGGAAAACAGCGATACCAGGCCGTGGTTGATGCTGCGGTTAGTCGTGTGAGACCCGTTTGTATGACGGCAATTACAACCATTTTGGGGATGCTACCCCTACTACCTGATGTATTTTTCCGGCCTATGGCAGTGACCATCATGTTTGGTCTTGGGTTTGCTACCGTGCTGACCTTGATTGTGGTGCCGGTGTTGTATCGCATTTTCTATCAAATTCGTTATCACCCTGAATAACGATCAACCGGCATCGCTTAGCGCGGTGCTGTGTTTTTCAAAGTAAGAAAAACGCCAGCTGTGTATAACTTTAAAGTCATCCACAGAAACGGTTGATAACTCGGTGTATTACCGATGAAATCCGCAGCTTTATTGTGCTTGTATAAAGTCAATGATTTTTCAGTGATTCTTGTACCCGTATCACGGATGTCAGAATGAGTGCGCTGACCTTTTTGTATTGTCGTTATCGCTAACGATTACTGATAAAAAGCCAGATTATCTGCTGACCGATAATCTGGCTTTTTCTGCGTTGCCGAGGCTGTTACGGTTAAGCCGACGCGCTAATCACTGATGTGTTTCACTGATAACGTAAGCTCAAAGGTTGCCATTGGTTCATCACCATGTAAGCTTGGACACGTTGCGACAATCGTCACCGGCTGGTTGATGCGTTCACCTGTCTCTATGGCATTGCCAATCATGGCACTGATTTTTTCGCCATCTTGGCAGGTGAAAATGACATCCCCTTCGGGACGTTTGTGGAAATCGGCTTGTACCGATTTAAACGCAAGGCTAATCTTCACACCGCGCTGCTCTGCCATCGCCATCGCTAGAAAGCCGCCCGCTACATCGGCTCCTACGGCTAAAGCACCAAAATACATACTGTTCAAATGGTTTTTGGTACGTCGACCTAGCGGAATTTTCATCGTGACATGTTTATCGTCGATCGAAAGGATCTTGGGTCGGCACCAGCCAATCATTGGGACTTTTAGGAAACCGAATAGTGATAGATGCTGATTCGCACGGGCGAGTGGAGACGAGAACATAGACACTCCTTGTTATCTGGTCTTACCTGTAACGCTACATTGATGTTTATTTGTGCGTCAACATTTTGTTAACAAACTTGCGGGCTGATGCTTTTTTTCGCAGATAACGTAGACAGACATACATGTAATCACAGCGTCTGGATATTGGAGTGTCGAAATTTTTGGTGCGGTGTTTTTGCGTAAAGTATGATAGCATTCGCCGCCTTAAATGGCGCGTGTGCGCCTTTTGCTTTTGATTTACCTTTGGAGTGATACCTTGCAATTTGACGATTTGGGACTCGATAGACGCTTACTGTCGCTCATTGCCCACCGTGGATTTGAACAGCCAACTGATATTCAACGTCAGGCAATTCCTGTTGTGATGGCAGGGAAAGATTTGCTGGCGTCATCGAAAACGGGCTCGGGAAAAACACTGGCGTTTTTGCTGCCTGCGATGCAGCGTGTTTTGCGTTCTAAACCTCTCAGTCGTCGTGATCCTCGCGTGTTAATATTGGCACCGACTCGCGAATTGGCCAAACAAGTTTATGGCCAGTTGCGGATGCTGACCAGTGGTACGACTCATAAAGCGGCCCTCGTTCTGGGTGGCGAAAACTTCAATGAGCAAGCAAAGGTTTTTCGTCAGTCGCCAACTTTTGTGGTGGCCACTCCTGGTCGACTCGCCGATCATTTGAAACAGCGCAACGTGTCTTTATCTGGTTTAGAGATGCTGATCTTAGACGAAGCGGATCGCATGCTCGATCTTGGCTTTAAAGAACAATTGGATAGCGTGAATGCGCATGCTGAGCATAGGTTGCGCCAGACACTGATGTTCTCTGCAACGTTAGATCATCAGCAAGTGACTGAAATTGCTGCCGGTATGCTAAAGTCTCCTAAGCGAGTCGCGGTTGGTGAAGCGGAAAGACTGCACAGTGATATTGAGCAGCATTTTGTACTGTGTGATCACTTGGATCATAAGCAGGCTTTGCTTGAGCACTTGATGAAAGCCAACGTGCACAAGCAAGTCATGATCTTTACTGCCACTCGCGCAGACACGGAACGATTGGCTGAGCGATTTACACAGGCAGGGTATAAAGCGATTGCGTTGAGTGGTGAGCTAAACCAAGCATCACGTAGTCGTATTATGAATGAGTTTGAGCGCGGCTTTCATGAGGTGTTGGTCACTACCGATGTTGCGTCACGCGGCTTAGATTTGTTGAATGTGTCTTTGGTCATTAATTTTGATATGCCAAAACACGCTGAGGAATATGTGCATCGCGTGGGACGGACTGGTCGGGCAGGGCACCAAGGCCTGTCTTACTCACTGGTTGGGCCGAAAGACTGGCGAAGCTTTAAAAATATTGAAGGCTTCTTGCAACAAAAGCTTGAATTTACGGCAATAGAAGGCCTAGAGGGTAAATTTAAAGGCTTTAAAGAGAAAAAAGTCCCTAATAAAAAATCGCCTGGACCGGCAAAACGCCAGAAAATACCGGTTAAAAAGCAGCCTAAAGCCCCGAAAAAACGAGATAAGAGCTTTTACAACAATGTGCCTGTCGGCGATGTGCCGTTAGCAAAAAAGAAAAAAAAACCTGAATCCTAACGCCACAATACGTCTATCTTTTGTCGTGACTATCCGCTGTATCCCCCTGGTGCAGCGGAGTCGACGAGCCTAATAATCTTTTATTACCATTTCTGCTTTTCTCAATCAGTTAGCTCAGCGATTTTTACAATAAACACCTAGCTAAAACTGCGCATTGTCACGTTTAACTTTGTGAGTTGATGAAACTTTATCTGTCGAAGTGTCGATCTTGCCAAAAAAAGCGCTTTTCTTTGCGTTAGATCGATTCTATAGCTGATTTTTAGCTCATGGAGTCGTAGACTATGCGCATCTGTTGATAGTCGCTCATTCTTCAGACGATTTGAGTGGCTGGCAACTTGGGTTTTTGTCTTTTAATCATCAATGAAACTGGAGTGTTGCTGTGGAAACTGCACTGGTCGTTGCCTTTATTACTGCCGCGGCATGGATCGTTCGTCGTGAGCGTGCCGCACAATAATTTGCTGTAGTCGTCCTTTTTAAACACATGTTTTTAGGCAGCAAATAAAAAAGCCTTCTCCTTTGGAGAAGGCTTTTTACATACAATACATTTTTATGAGAATGTGATTTCTGGACGCTTCTATGGTGATGTGTTAACTATCGTAGTAATCCCCGTCAGAAACATCGTGAAAGTCTTCTACCTGACTGGCTGCTTTAAAATCAGCAGCAGGTTTTAGCTTACGCCGCCGCAATAACGCGACCTGCTCCTCTAAGCGGTGAGCCGTTTCAATGTTACCCTCTTGATAGGCCTCTTGTATTTTTCTCTCAAATTCACCAATACGCTGAGTCATCACCATCGTTATACCCTCCGACAGTTCTCACGTACAATGACGACGAGCGTCAGACGTGAGTGTTACACCACGCACTAAAGACGCCCACTTTTTACCAGAGTGGTACGCCTTTACGTTTAATTTAGCTTAGATTAAAATTTTCACCAGCGAGAGAAGATCACACTGGTATGATCACGCTGTAGAAGAAGAGCAACGAATCACCGGCTATTAATACAGGTATCTGACTGAGAAAATCAAGCGGTTTTGCTCTAAACCATTAGCACGCCAGGTTGCGCCGAGAGATAACGCTTCTGTTGAGTGAAAACGACCACCAATTTCGACAAGGCTGGTGCTATCGTCTTGGTCAAAAATAATCGAACCGACATAAAGATTCGCCTCAAAGGGCGGTGCGATCCAGGCTCGCATACCACCACCGATGACCGTCGCCAAATCGCCGGCATCATGCCTGTCATCCTCTGGGCGTCTAAACCACGCACCTTCAAGTTCGCCGTATAAATCAACAAATTCGTTAATAGGAGCATGAAAACCAACCCCGCCAGAGGTATACCAGTCCCCTTCAAATTGCGTATTCCCTTTGACGACAAAATGCGCCCCTTCGGTAAACGCAAAACGTGCTAAACCACCCAGCCCACTAGGATTGCCTAATGCATTGACTTGAATATGGTTATAGTCAAAATTGGTCGCTTGGGCGGTTGGAGCCCAAAGGCATATCCCCAAGAGTGCGCTAGTGGTTAGGCGTGTGATCACGTCATTTACTCCTTTTATATTTAATGATCAGTGTAATAGCTTCTGTATGACAAGTGCAATAACGAGGTCGTGTTTGCAGTGGGAATTCTCTTGTCGTGCACCGCAACGGAAATACTGCCTATTTCTCCCTGTCAATTTTTTTAAAACATTGATGACTATTTTCTCTGTAAAAAAATATTTGCACACGCAGAGATGTCAGGTTAGCGTAGACGTGTAACCACAAGAACGTAAGCCCATCAGTGGCCGCATTAGCGCGTAAACGATAAAAGCAAACACAGGACAAGCCCATGAGTGTACACCCAACGGATGACGTAAGAATCCAGCAAATAAAAGAACTTCTTCCGCCGATTGCTGTATTGGAAAAGTTCCCCGCAACAGAGGCGGCAGAGCAGACCGTCGTAAACACCCGTCAGGCGATTCACCGAGTGTTAAACGACGATGATGATCGCTTGGTGGTTGTGGTTGGCCCTTGCTCGATTCACGATCCAGATGCCGCGCGAGACTACGCACGTCAACTTAAGCAATTACGTGAAACCTTAAGTGAGGATCTCGAAGTTGTCATGCGGGTTTATTTTGAAAAACCACGCACTACCGTTGGATGGAAAGGTCTGATTAATGACCCTTATTTGGACAATAGTTTTAAAATCAATGATGGCTTACGCTTAGGGCGCAAACTGCTCCTCGATATCGCCGATACTGGCTTACCTGCAGCGGGTGAGTTTCTCGATATGATTACCCCACAATATATGGCGGATTTGATTAGCTGGGGAGCAATCGGGGCGCGAACGACAGAATCTCAGGTGCATCGTGAGCTAGCGTCAGGCCTGTCTTGTCCGGTGGGGTTTAAAAATGGAACGGATGGCAATATAAAAATTGCCACGGATGCGATTCGCTCTGCCAGTGCCCCTCATCAATTTCTGTCTGTGACCAAGTATGGCCATTCAGCCATTGTCGCGACGGCCGGTAATGAGGACTGCCATTTGATTTTACGCGGGGGCAAAGTGCCAAATTACAGTGCCGGAGACGTGGATCAGATTTGCAGCGCGTTGACGGGCGCGGGACTGCGTCAAAAAGTAATGATAGATTTAAGTCATGCAAACAGCAGCAAACAGTATCAAAAACAAAAAGACGTCTGTGAAGATATCGCGGGCCAAATCGCCGCTGGAAATCAGGCAATTTTCGGTGTGATGATTGAAAGCCACCTGGTCGAAGGTCGACAAGATTTAACGGATGGTCAGTCGCTTACCTATGGTCAAAGCATCACAGACGGCTGCATTGGTTGGGATGATACCGAGAAGGCGCTACACCAGTTGGCAGCAGCTGTTCGAGCGCGTCGAGAAAAAGCGGCTCGTCTTAGTGAGTCTGCCTAATTGGCTTGTTCGCCGAGGAAAAATGTTCGTCGATAAAAAAAGCCCCCAGCGTTTGGGGGCTTACTCTTAACGACCAAGTTTAGCGGCTAGCGCTAGCCGTCTCTATCTCTTTATTTTTGAAAAATCGCTTGGAATTCGCGTTTCAAGCCCGGCTTTAAGCGTGCTTGTTTAAGCTGTTTAGCTAAATCTTTGACACAAGAGCTAAGTACATCGTCGAGTACTTGGGCTTTGTAGTTTTCTTTCGCCTCGTCAGACATATCACTTAAGTCGACTTTCTCGAGTTCGCTCAGCGCATCGATACCTGCATAACTTTGGCTAATCGCAACGAGCGCATGAAATTGGTCATAGTTATCGAGAATATTTTGTGCGCTGGCAGGCAGTATGTCCCACGCTTCTTTGACACTTGAACTAGAAGCATCATGGACAGATGCGATCATTGCGTACATGGCCTCAGGCGCTTGCTCATAGCGAATCACGCACTGCAGCTCTGGGGAGAAGCTTTCAAAACTGACTTGTGTTGGGTTTGCATCGGTATCAGACATACACCGATTCTCCTTATGATTTTTTAGATGAGGAAGAGCGTGTTTTATGATCGGTGTGGTGCGCGTCCGGATCCTGTTTGGTCTCAGCACGATTCTGTTCAGGCAGTGGGACAACGGTATCCGTTAACAAGGTAGCTCGGTTTTCGCCTGCGAGTAGGCCGCCTTTTTCAATGGTTAATTGTTCGGTGTTAAGTACGCCTTTCATTTTTCCTTGTGAAAGGATATCGATGGCATCGGCATCACACTGACCTTCGATTAACCCATTGATAGTGATATGTTTAGCGTGAATGGTACCGCGAAAATGGCCAGAAGCAGAAATAACAACAGCATTGGCTTGAGTAATATTTCCCTCTCCAAACCCATCAATTTGAATGTCACCTTCAAGATCGATATCACCCACCACTTTGCAGTTTTTGGCAATGATAGATAACCCATGATTTGGATGAGATTTTGAACTAAACAGGCCCATGTCGTGCTCTCCACATACTTCATTTCGTCAAAGTATACCATTAGCCACGCTTTGATGGAGGATGATCGGCGGATAAGCGCGTGATAAAGATGTGATCCCGCTACCAGTATTCGGGGTTGCTGAGTGGCTCGTGTGTTCCCTAAGGCAGTGAACAGCGATTGCTTGCATCACCGTCAATTGATATAAAGCCAATCATTTAGCCGAATAGAGACACCAACTATGTCCATCTCTACTATGTCGATACAGCTTTCCCCATACCAACAGCGTGTTATTGGCTGCTTGCTTGAAAAAGAAGTCACGACGCCAGATCACTATCCGCTGACTTTAAATGCGCTGACCACCGCAGTGAATCAGAAAAGCAATCGCGATCCTGTTTACGATATGTCGGACTCAGACGTGCTGGATGTTATCCATCAGTTGGAAGAAGCAAGGCTTGTCAGCCCGCAAGAGGGGAGCGGAAGTCGAGTGACAAAATACCAGCATCGGTTTTGTAACACGACATTTGGTGACTTGATGTTTAGCGAACAGCAAAAAGCCATTATTTGTGTATTGTTACTGCGTGGCGCGCAAACCCCCGGAGAACTAAGAACTCGAACGCAACGTTTGTGCGCCTTTGATGACATGGCGGACGTCGAAGCAACACTGGCAAGCATGGTTGAGCAACAGTGGGTGCAAAAATTACCCCGTGAAGCGGGTAAGCGAGAATCACGGTACAGGCATTTGTTTACCGATGCGTCTATTGATTCGTTGATGCATTCAGAGGATGAATCAGAAGCGGTTGGCGCGTCTGATAACCTCTCCCTTTCTCAACGTGTCACGGCACTCGAGCAAGAGGTATCAGAGCTACGTCAACTGCTAGGTACACTGTTGGGGCAGTAATTGAGCATGGACACGCCTTGGTTTGTGTATTTGATTCGAACGCGTCAAGGCCACTTGTATTGCGGTGTTACCACTAACGTTTCTCGTCGTTTCGCACAGCATTCAGCCGGAAAAGGCGCCCGAGCATTGCGAGGTAAAGGTCCACTATTATTGGCGTGGCAGTCAGAGCCCATGGAAAAACGGGCTGCGATGCAACGCGAATGGGAGATTAAACAGTGGCCTAAGGAACGTAAAGAAGCGTTATGCCTTCAGCAATAGCACGTCGCTTTGATTCTCTTAAATTGTACAAATAAAAAAAATTGTACAATTT